>JAGMDR010000282.1 GCA_023128595.1 Planctomycetota bacterium
AAAAACAACGTTCTGACGGATTGTAGTGTAGAGGGACGCGGGAAGCTACGAGGCTGCAGTGATGTTATCGGAGTATAGGGAAATCCCACCAGGAGCAACAGCGGTGACTACGATTGTAAAAGATATGTAAAGACAGGCATTTTTGGTGCGGAATCACTGTTTTTTCTGGAATTATCTGGAATTTCCGAGAATTTTCGTAACTTTAGGGGTGGTTGGGCGTCTCTATATAGTAGGAACGGCAGTTACGAAGCTGGCCCAAAGTGAGCGATTGCAAGAGTTATCGCTGATGGGCCGGCGGGTTTCTTAAATCTTGCACCATCACCCTCCTCCGAAAGGCCGATGCCACAGGGTCGGCCTTTTCTATTTATATTGATTGAGCATCAAGGAAAGATTATCATAGTTGTGTATGAGAATTCCGCTGACCAAATATGGGTTGCCGCAGGTGGCTGTTTATCCGGGGGCGGTGTTGGCTGCGATGGTGGTCCTGTTTGTAAGCACGAGGGGACTTCTGGAGCCGTGGGCGGTGGTCACGGCCGAGGCGGTCTTAGGCGCGGTTCTGATATGGTCTTTGAGCTTTTTCCGTGACCCGGAGCGTTCGTGCCCTTCGGATGGGAATCTCCTTCTGGCGCCTGCGGACGGCACGATAACGGACATTGAGACGGTGGTGGAGGATGGTTTTATCGGGGGCAAGGCGGTGCGGATAGGAATATTCTTGAGTATCTTCAGCACGCATATCAATCGCGCTCCGTGCAATGTGAAGGTTGCAAAGATTACGTACAGGAAAGGCAAACACACGAACGCGATGAATCCACAATCCGGGCGGGTGAACGAGTCAAACGATTTGGCGCTGGTGCGAACGGGCGATCCGGGGGACAGACTTCTTGTGCGGCAAATCAGCGGGGCAATTGCCCGGCGAATCGTCTGCGAAGCGAGTGCCGGAGGAGAGTTGAGTAGCGGCGAGAAATTCGGAATGATAAAATTCGGCTCAAGGACGGAATTATATCTGCCGGTCCGCGAGGAAGCGAGATGCCTGGTGGAGATAGGCGACAAGGTCAAAGCGGGCCTGACGGCCCTTGTAAGGTACGAGCGATGCCAAGATTGAAGACGGAAGCTGCGAAGAAGAGCCTGCTGCGCCGGGTGCGAAGGCAGAGGCTGAACTACATTACGATTCTGCCTTCGCTGATAACTATTCTCAACGGCGTATGCGGGTTTACTGCTATCATATTCGCCGGCAAAGACCCAAATGGGGGCATCGGGAAATTCTCTTATTTTGCAATAGCAGGCTATATGGTCGTGCTGGCGATGATTGCGGATATGCTGGACGGTCGGCTCGCGCGGATGAGCAAGAGCACTTCGAGCTTTGGCGGCCAGCTCGACAGTCTTTGCGATGTAATCAGCTTCGGCGTGGCACCGGCATTTTTGATGCTGAAAGTTCTCGAACACAAACTCGGGCTGGCCGGCTTCGCCGATGAACACTTCCTCCAGCGATTCATCTGGCTGGCAGCGGCGGCGTACATAAGCTGCGCGGCGATACGACTGGCTCGGTTCAACGTCGAAAACGAGGAAGACGAGTCGGCACACATGAGCTTCATAGGCCTGCCGACACCGGCTGCGGCCGGGGTGATAGTCAGCTTGATAATCTTCCATCAGGAAGCGCTTCCGGAGATTTCAGACAAGAACACCGCCGCCTACGCCCTCTGCGAGAGCGCCATCTTGTGCACGCTGCCGCTCTTGGCGCTTGGCGTGGCGATCCTGATGGTCAGCAGAATTCGCTACCCGCACGTATTGAATCAGTACATCAAAGGCAAAAAACCTTTCAGTCAGCTTATAAGGGTGCTCCTGCTGCTCGTTTTTGCGTGGTGGCAGCGGCCTGCTGCTCTCGTGTTAGTGTTCTGCGTCTTCGCCGGGAGCAGCGTTGTGAAGAAGTTTTACTTCAAGATAATCAAGAGGAATCCTCTGCTGCAGACGGTCCCGAAATTGGAGGTGGAGAAATAAATCGGGCGGCGTTTTAGACCTCGCTTGGGACGCTGCGCCTATCTTGACGCTTTGCTCCGGATTGATTCATCCGGTAGTACCGCTCAGCGACTCCAACAAGCCTTGTCAAGACCTTACGGCCTTCGAGACTGGCTTCCAGGCCGACAATCTGCAGCCCGAGATAAATGCTTTCACCGTCGGTTCTTGGCAGGGCATTTCTGATCTGGGCATTGAAGAGCAGCGGCGTCTCGTAAGGCAGAGGGGTAAAGCGCATTGTGATGAACTGGCCCTTTTTGAACTGAGGCCCCGCCGATAGCGAGTGGCCATCAATTACGACCTGCGCGCCGCCGGCGGAAATATCAACGAGCCTGCCGTGGCAATAACGGCTTGTATCCTCCGCCTCATCACGTGTTTCGTTTTGGCCGTCCGGCTTGCTCCTGCGGTGCCACAGTGTCACATTTACTTTGAGGGACCCGGGCACCTCAACGCGGAAATAGCTTCTCCTCTGGACCACTTCGATGCGGTGGGGCACGGTGAGCACTACGGTTCCGCCACCGGTCTGGTCCGCCGACGGCTCAAGGGCGACCACGGTTGTATCGAAGACGAACTTGCCGTACTCATATTTGAATGATATGCCGACCGGCTGATCGACCTGTATGTTTATCGGATGCTGCTTTCTCTCTGAGTGAACACTCTGGACATTCAATCTGTCGTCTGTGAGGCCGGTCAGGAGCACTTTGGCAACGTGCCATTTACCCTTAGATAAATAGGACATAATGGCGGTCACTTTTTTATCAATGGCCGTTTGCAGGATCTTTTTGGGTTCGGCCCCATCCATCATCGCCACTTCATTCATATCAAGCCTTCCCGTAAGAGGTCTTGCGGCTTCCCTGCTTTGAGCATGGAAACAGCCTTTTTCAGCACCTCCAAGACCATTTGCGTATCCAACTCCTTTTAGCGGCCCCCAAATGGACTTCGCCGTGTCCGAGAGACCGACGAACCCCATAAATATATATAAACAATTTCGGCAAATGACAAAATCAGTTTTACATTAAACTGGCGGGGATCGGTATTTTGCGAAAAAAATGAGAAAATCGAGGGCCTATAATAGCAGTCATTTCAAACGGCGGGCTGCCGGCGGGCTGTTGTTATGTGAGGCAAGTGCAAAACATGGACTGTTCTCAAACGGTAACTTGCAAAAAACGGTCCAGGCAATTACTATTATGGCCATAGATGAATGGGACTTACGAAACAAGAAAGAGCGTTGGCGCCAAAGTGGCGTTTTTGGGGCTTTTTGTCGCCGCCATTCTGGCGGCACGCTTGATAGTTGCCTTGAGGTCCGCGGTTGTGCTATCGGAGCCGATAGCGTTGACGCATGCAGGTCTATCGGTGTCGATGCCTGACGGAAACGGCTGGAGAAGCGCAAAACGATGGGAGTACAAGGAAAACTCCCTGGTTTTAGGCAGCATATTCGCGCCGGGCTCAGGCAGGCCGATCGGCTCGGCCCGCTGCAGGTACGTATTCGCCGCCGAGACGACCACCCCACAGGTGCGATTTGAACAAGAACGACTCGAAGTCGGCGGCAAGATCGTCAAAACGGACCTGACACAAATAGGTGCTATCGCCGTCGATTGGGTCCATATACAAGAACGTAGTGTGTCGTTTAATATGTTCTTCGGCACGGCGGAGCTGCCGTACAACCGCCAAATCGAGATAGAAGTCTGGGAGAGCACCGGCAACGTTGATTCCGCTGAACGGGTTTTCAGGCGTATCACAGAGAGCCTGGGCCTGACGGACAGCCCTCTGCTCGACGCGGGCAGCCAAGTTATTGCGGAGATGAAAGGTAAAGGCCTCGATAGTTTTCTCGACAACCAAAATCGACAAACCCTTTTTCTGATCAAAGACGTGAGAGAGCAGGCCCTCGGATTTACAGCGGATGTGCTTATCGACAGCGGAAAAGCCACGCCATTGAATATTGAGGCTGCCGGCCTTTACTATATTGGAGGTTTTTACGCCCGTGAGCAGATGATGTCTTTTGAGAGCGATAATCGTTTTGACCGGTTTAGCTGGAAGAGCGAGACCGTCGCCGCGAGCAGAAGAGGCACCAAGATATCCCTCGATGAGACGGGAACACTGACCATTACCAAGTTCGGCGAGCAGCTTCAGGAAAACAGGTACCGTCGCAGCCCCGTAGCAATACCGGGAACACTGCTTGAACAGCTTCTTCGTCAAATGCTTGACAGCAACAAGAAAGAAATCATCGTGGACCTAATTGAACCAGGCGGGAGAATCATCCCCACGTACATTTCCGGGATCGAAACGGAGGATATTGCCCCACAGGAGGAAGTCTGGCGTATGGTGAAGCTCACGCCTCTGGACGGCAGAGGCTTTTTTCAGTGGGTTTATCTTGACGACCAGAAGCAGATTTCCAAGATCTTGGTGCGAGAAGAAGAGATCTACATATACGAGCGAGCTGACGCCGAAGAGGCCGCGAGACTGTTTCCCGAGCGGGCTGAATACATCCTGCAAAGCGACAAACTCGAGCGATACCTGAGGGAGCGAAAATAGCCGGCTTCAGTCCCCGGGCGGCGAAAAATTACGAGAGGGCTTAACGAAGGTAGCTATACTTAGGAGCTAAAGATGGAAAACGAGAAGGACAAACGGATAGATGCCAAGCGGGCGCCGGCGGTTTTGGCCGGTGCAGATTGTCACGTACCGAAGCCTCGAGGGCGCATGATTTCAACATTGGCGGTTCTTGGGTTTTACGTGATATCTTTTTGTCTGCCGAGTGGAGGATGTGCTGTCGGTTTCGCGGGAGCAGGCCGGAGGAACCCGGCTGTCGCGGAGAAATGGAACGACTTGAAACTATGGTATCGGCAGCCCGCACAGAACTGGACGCAAGCTCTGGCGGTGGGCAACGGGCGTTTGGGCGCGATGGTCTTCGGGGGCGCGGAGAAGGAGCGAGTTCAGTTCAACGATGATACGCTGTGGACCGGAGGGCCGCACGAATACCATCACGAGGGGGCCTTCGAGCACTTGGCGACGGTCCGCAAGCTGCTGTTCGAAGGCAAGCAGCGCGAAGCTGAGAAGCTGGCGATGGAGAAAATGATGAGCGTTCCTCTGCGGCAGGAGCAGTATCAGCCGTTCGGCAACTTGCGTTTGAACTTCCCCGGCCACGACAAGGTAAGTGATTACCGCCGAGAACTGGACATCGACTCTGCGGTGGCGACGGTGAGCTATCGCGTGGGTGATGCGACCTTTACTCGCGAGGTCTTCTCCAGCTTTCCGGACCAGGTGATTGTCGTACGATTGACCTGCGATAAGCCGGGCCAGTTGACCTTCACCGCTACAATGGACAGCCCACACCCCGACACGCAGATGCTGCAGGCGGGGAACGTCCTGGCGCTGCGAGGCAAGCTCACCGGTTTCACGAGCAGGAAAGTTGAAGGGAAAGTGCCGAATGTGCTGGAATTTGAGGCGCGGCTGGGTTGGCAGGCACAAGGCGGCAAGGTCGAAGTGACGAACGACGGGATGGAGGTCAAAAATGCCAACTCCGCAACTTTGGCTCTGGCAGCAGCTACGAGCTTCAAGAACTTCAAGGATGTCAGTGCTGACCCAAGGCAGCGCTGTAAAGATACCATAAAATCGCTTACTGCCAGGAGCTACGACGTATTACGCAAAATGCACGTTGAGGACCACCGCCGATTGTTCCGCAGGGTCGAGCTCGACCTGGGCGCCACCGACGCAATGAATCAGCCGACGGACCAGCGGATCGCGGAGTTTGCCAAGCAGGACGATCCGCAAATGGTGGAGCTTTACTTTCAATTCGGGCGGTATCTGTTGATTGCAAGCTCTCGTCCGGGCTCTCAGCCGGCCAATTTGCAGGGAATCTGGAACGACAGTCTTAACCCGCCCTGGGAGAGCAAGTGGACAACCAACATTAACACCGAGATGAACTATTGGCCGGCTGAGGTGACCAATCTGTCGGAGTGTCACGAGCCGCTTTTTGCCCTGATCGAGGACGTGGCCGAATCCGGGAGCAAGACCGCGAAGGTGCACTACGGCTGCCGTGGGTGGGTGCTGCACCACAACACCGACCTTTGGCGGGGCACGGCGCCTATCAACAATTCCAACCACGGGATATGGATGACCGGCGGGGCGTGGCTCTGCCAGGACCTCTGGGAGCATTACGCGTTTACCGGGGATAGAGAGTTCCTCAAGAAGCGGGCCTATCCGGTGCTCAAAGGGGCGTCGCAGTTCTTCGCCGATTTTCTTATTGAGGACCCGAAGACCGGTTGGCTGATAAGCACGCCTTCCAACTCGCCGGAAAACGGCGGGCTTGTGGCCGGTCCGACGATGGACCATCAGATAATCCGCGACCTGTTAGGCAACTGCATCGAGGCGTCGAAGGCCCTGGGTGTGGATAAGGATTTTCGACAAAAACTGATTGAGCTTAAAGGACGCATCGCACCAAATCAGATTGGACAATATGGACAATTGCAGGAGTGGCTCGAGGACAAGGACAATCCGAAGAACAAACACCGGCACATCTCGTTCCTGTTCGGACTGCACCCGGGCAAGGAGATTACGCGGCGCGGGACGCCGAAGCTATTCGAGGCGGCGCGGAAGTCGCTGGAGTTTCGCGGTGACGGCGGGACGGGGTGGTCGATGGCGTGGAAGGTGAATTTCTGGGCGCGGTTCGAGGACGGGGACCACGCCTACAAGATGCTCAGCAGTCTGCTGACTCCGCAGCGGATGTATCCGAATATGTTTGACGCGCATCCGCCTTTCCAGATAGACGGCAACTTCGGCGGCACGTCGGGGCTCGCTGAGATGCTGCTGCAAAGCCACACGGGTGAAGTACACCTGCTGCCGGCGCTGCCGAAGGCCTGGCCGAGCGGCAGTATCAAGGGCCTGCGTGCTCGCGGCGGATTCGAGATCGACATCGCCTGGAAGGACGGCAAGCTGGCGACTGCTACTATTCGCTCGCTGCTTGGCAACAAGTGCAAAATCCGCACCGGTGCGCGGGCCAAGGTGACATCGGCACACAAGGCTGTCAAGACGACAAGGCCCGAAGAAAACGTTGTAGAGTTCGAGACAAAGACCAATAGAACCTATATCATCGCAACTGACGAATAGTGATGAGAGATGTTTTGAGGAATTTGAAAATGAGAAGCAGACAAGCCAAGACAAGAAAATCAAAACCACGGACCGAGAGCCGGACAAAGCCGAGTTTACTGAATCTTACTTTCCACCTTTTAGTTCTGACCTGCCTAACTGTGGGATGTGCGACGGGTCTCGCGAAAGAAGCTCGGCGCAGCGGCCCTGCTGAACAAGATTGGTCCGCCCTCAAGCTGTGGTACGCCCAGCCTGCGCAGAAGTGGACCGAGGCCCTGGCGGTTGGTAACGGCCGGCTCGGGGCCATGGTCTTCGGGGGCACGACTGTCGAGCGGATTCAACTCAATACCGATACGCTCTGGGCGGGTCCGCCCGTGCCCCAGGACCGCGTGGGGGCTTATAAGCATATTGCCGAGGCGCGAAAGCTGATTTTCGAGGGCAAGTATTCCGAGGCGCAGGGGATTATGCAAAGGGAGGTGATGGGCACTCGGATCTCGCCGCGAAGCCACCAGACTCTGGGCGATCTGTGGATCCGCATGGCCGGCACCAAGGACGAAGTTACTCTCACCCTTGCCAACTGGCGTCGGGGCGGTGAGGATGACCCTGCAAACAGCAAGTATGTACAGGGCGATTTCGACGATTCGAGCTGGAAGGAGCTGGTCATTAGGAGAGGCAAGTTCGCCAAAGGCAGCGCCTCGGTGGCCGAGGGCAAAAAGGCCGTATTTCGCAGCAGCTTCAAGCTTACAGCCAAGCAGCTCCAAGGTGGGGTGCGCCAATTGAAGCTGGGGCCTATCGACGATACAGGGACGATATATGTCAACGGCAAAGAGGCGGGCAGGACGAAAGACTATTCCAAAGCACACAGCTTCGACGTCGGCAAACACCTCAAGGCGGGCAAAAACGTTGTCGCGGTGGTCGTAGGCAACATCGGCGGCTCCGGCGGGATGACGCCTTCGGTAACTCTCGGGTCTTCGACAGCCTTGAGCGAGTCCTATAAACGCCGGCTCGACCTGGATACGGCGATAGCAACGACGACGTTCAAGATAGACGGCATCACGCGCAAGCGCGAGGTCTTCGCCAGCCCGGTCGATCAGGCGGTTGTTGTGCGCCTGACAGCGGACAAGCCGGGCAGCATAAGTGTCGATGTCGGGCTGGACCGCCCTGCCGACTTTGAGGTGCAGATTGTTGGGCCCAACAGACTGAGCATGTTCGGGCAGGCGAGTCAGGGCGGCAAGCACAAAGGCGTTAAATACCACACGCGGCTTGCCGTCAAGCTCGAAGGCGGCCGGCTTGCGGAAAAGGACAAGAGTTTCTCAATAAGCAACGCCGATGCGGTAACTCTGCTGCTGGTCGCGGCGACGGACTACAACTTCGACGATCCCTACAAGCCGCTCAAGAAGGACCTTGCCAAGGTCTGTGCCAAGCAGCTTGCGGCAGTGAGCAGGAGAAGCTTCGACCAAATGACGGATGAGCATATAGCCGAGCACCGCAGGTTGTTTCGCCGGGTCAGCCTGGATTTGGGTTCGACTGAAGCGGCGACCAAGCCTACGGACGAGCGGCTTCGGGCACTCCGTGACGGTGCCGAGGACCCGGCGTTGGCGGTGTTGCACTTTCAGTTCGGCAGGTACCTTCTGATTTCATGCTCGCGGCCGGGGTGTATGCCGAGCAATCTGCAGGGTCTGTGGAACGACAAAATCGCGGCGCCGTGGAACGCAGACTATCATATCAACATCAACGTCCAGATGAACTACTGGCCGGC
>JAGMDR010000283.1 GCA_023128595.1 Planctomycetota bacterium
AATCTAAGTAGCGTTGTAGTTCTAAGTTTCTATCAAAAACCCCTGTTTTTACAAAATGCTTACCAAACAGACTTATTACGCCTTTGTGGGAGGAAACACTTAAATTCTTAGTCAGAAGTGCTGCTTCTGCCACAAAAAACATCGCATAATAACACCTTGAAACGCAGGAATCATAGTCTTCGATATTCAAAGCCTGTTTGGCTGTGCTTAGAAATTTCTCGGCTTTCTCAATAAAATCTCTTATTTCTTTCACGCCGTCACCCCCTCTTTTTTTATATTCAACATAAATGGAGAATTGTAATTTTCAAAGAAATCTTCGGGAACCGCTATAACTGAAACAAGTTCACCTTCTTCAAGCAGTATGTCAAACAGAAGGTCGCTCAAGCTTTCTCTGATTTCAAAAGGATTTAGGGACTCGTCAACCAGCACAAGTATATCAATATCTGAATCCCTCGTGGCTTGGCCCCTTACATAAGAACCGTATAATATCACCTTCCTGATCTTTTGACCATACGTCTTTAACAGATACGCCTTTATGCGATTTACCAAGTTATTTATTCTTTCATCCATTGGTGCTTACGCCCCTTCCTTAATGAGCTTGGGCTTTCCCTTCTTGTTGGATTTTGCAGCTACTACTTTGTTTTCACGGAACACTTCGATTACCACATCCGGGCAGATGATTGCGCAGGCGGCGCAGCCGGTGCAGTCCGAGTTGGTCACTCTGGCCGGGAAGTAGCCGTTCTTATTGGATTTATCACTGATTTCGATGCAGTTTTTGGGACACACCGTTACGCACAGGCCGCAGCCCTTGCAGCGTTCCACATTGATAATTATTTTTCCAGCCATCTTTTTCGTACTACTTTTTTACCGCCGAGTTCGAACTCTTTTTTGCCACGAAGACACGAAGTCTTAATTTTTAACTATCTATTGATTTTCTTTGTGCCTTAGTGTCTTTGTGGCTACATCTTTCTCTGCGTCCTTTCCGTTCTCTGCGGTTAATTTTCTACTATCGCTCCGCATTCTAACAAGGCAGGACGTACTTGTAAAGTGAAAAGGAGGCCAATACGCCTGCAGCGCTGCGTATGTCGCGCGAGGTACAGGATTTAGCGCAATTTGTTTTTCGTTTGGCTATTTGTCTATGTATAAAAAACCCGGCGTTTCTCGTCGAAGCCAACCTGCCGGCCGGGGGTGATGTCCTTCAGAGTAAGGCCGATTAGCTTGAGCGGGTTGTGGAAACCCATCGCAATGAGTTCATCCGGACTGGCCAGATCGAGCGATGCGAGGTGGTTCATACATTTGAGCATAGTGGCCGATGAGCCGCACATATAGCCGGTTTCCGGGTCGTGCAGTCGGCCGTTCTCTTCGAGAATCACCTTATGGCCTAAGGTCTCGTATGTGCCGGGCTCGCAGCCCGCCAACGAGGTGGCGTCGCTTATCACGATGCAGCGAGCGGGGCCTTTGGCCCTGATTATGGTTTTCAGTATTGAAGGGGGCAGGTGATTGCCGTCGGTTATTATCGTTGCGAGAAGGGCGTCTTCGGCCAGACCCGCCCAGACCGGGTTGTTGTGCCGCCCTAACAGGGCCGGTATGCCGTTGCCCAAGTGCGTAAGCGCCACGGCGCCGGCGCGCACGAGCTTATCCAGGTCTTCTTCTTCCGCCGTCTGATGGCCCAGCGAGACGGCGATTCCCCGGTCGGTCGCGTACCGCGCCAGCTCCTCAGCCCCGGCCGGCTCGGCTGCTATGGTCAGCAGCTTTACTTTTTCGTCCGCCCAGTTGATTAGTCTATCCAACAGAGCTGTGTCCGGCTCCTTAACCCACTCGGCGTTATGCGCCCCTCGTGTCCCCTCTTCTGCCGAGATGAAAGGCCCTTCGAGGTGTATGCCGAGCAGCCGGCCGGCAAACTCCGGCATATCGATGACCTCGGCCATTATCGGCAGATTATGCTCGTAAACAGCTTCGGGGCTCGTGACCATAGTTGGCAGAAACGCCGTCGTTCCAACTTCGATAAGCTCCCGGCAGGCGCCGATGAAATCGCCCTTAGTCAAATCACCGTCGGAGAAATCCACGCCATGATAGCCGTTGACCTGCAGATCGACCAGTCCCGGTATCTTCATAACGTTGGAAGTCTTTGCTTTTTGGTCCATAAATCGCCCGCGTCTAAAATCTCTAACGGGGTGAAACTAATGACGCTGCGTCGGCGTCCATAAATATCTTGCAGTTTTTGTGCTGCTGGAGGATCGAGGCCGGACACGCGGGCGTCACCTGCCCTTTTAGTGCGTTCTTGACGGCCTCGGCCTTGCGCTCGTCCGGCACAGTGACAATCAGGCAGGCGCTTTTCATTATTTGACGGATACTCATCGATATCGCCCGCCGGGGCACCTGCTCCAACGTCTCGAACCACCCCTCGCCCAACTGCTGTTTTCTGCATTTCTCGTCCAGCTCCACGATGATGTAAGGCTCTTCGGTCTCGAAGTCGGCCGGCGGGTCGTTAAACGCCAGATGTCCGTTTTCCCCGATGCCTATCAGCGCGACGTCAATTGCACGCTCTTTGATCAGCCGGCCCAATCTCTGGCACTCCTGCTGCGGGTCATCAGCATTACCATCTACAAAATGCGCCGCCTTCAGATTCTCTACTTTATCCACGAAGCGTTCTCTGAGGTACTTTCCGAATCCGGCCGGGTGGTCCGGCCCAAGCCCTATGTATTCATCCAAATGAAACATCGTCACTTTCGACCAGTCGAGCCCCGCCACGGCTGTAAGCTCACCCAGCATTTCGATCTGACTGGCCCCCGTCGCCAGGATGATATTCGCGTATCCGTTGGTCTCTATCGCGTCTTTTATGGCCTCAGCCGCCTGGTCCGCCGCCGCTGCCGCCATTTCCAGGCTTGTCTCGCAAACAAACTTCTTCATAAGTTCATCCTTTTTTCTGCAAAAATTACGTCCACGCCAATCATACAAAACGCCGCCGGGTCTGTCAAATGAACGATGCCTTTGATCTCTCGCAGAAGATTTTTCTTGCCTGACAAGCCCCAAACCTTCTATAAGAGTTGGTAGTTTCGTGGAAATGAAACAAACCGGCCTGTATTTCGATAGCGATTTATGCAGGCAGGTGAGCTTGTCCGTCGGGTCTTATAAGAAATTGAGTAATGACACAAGAATTTAGCGTTTTCTAATCCTTAATGGTAGGTGAAGATGCGAACAATGTTGAATAGCGTTTCTTGATGGAGGTGAACTATGAGTAACACGTACAGGTTTGGGGCGGTGGCGATTGTTGTGAGCTGTCTGCTTGCGGCATTGGCGCCGGGCAAAGAGTTTGTTGTGGAACCTTCGGCGGTTCTCAAAACACTTGATAAGAGCCATCCGCGGTTGATGCTGAAAGACGCGGATCTGGCCAAGCTGAAGAAGCAGTATCCCAAGGACAAGGTCCTGCAGAAGTGCATCAAGGACGTCATTGGCAGGGCGGATGGCTATATGAAAAGGCCGGTGCTGACATACAAGAAGATCGGCCCTCGGCTTCTTTCCGTCAGCAGGGAGTGCGTCAGCAGGGTTTACGCGCTTGGGTTGGCATACAGATGGACGGGCCGGGAGAAATATGCCAAAAAGGCGGTGGATAATATGCTGGCCGTCTGTGCGTTCAAGGACTGGAACCCATCCCATTTTCTCGACACGGCCGAGATGTCGCACGCGGTCGGAATCGGCTACGACTGGCTGTACTCCTATATGGACGTCAGCACACGCGAGAAGATCAAGGCGGGCCTGATCAAAAACGGCCTGGAAGAAGGGCTGATCGCCTATAAGAAACTGTGGTGGGCCAGGAGTGAGCACAACTGGAACCAGGTCTGCAACGGCGGGCTGATAGCCGGCGCCCTGGCTATTGCCGAATCCGACCCCAAGTACGCCGAGCAGATAGTCTCTTTGGCACTTAAGTCGCTGCCGCTTGCTCTCAAAACCTACGGCCCCGACGGCGCATGGGGCGAAGGCCCCGGTTACTGGCACTACGCCAGCCGGTACACCGCCTACGGCCTGACGGCCTTAGAAACCGCTCTGGGCACGGACTTCGGACTGCTGCAGATCAAGGGCCTGGCCGAGGCGGGGAATTTCCCGATATATATGACCGGCCCGACCGGGCTGTATCTCAACCTCGCCGACAGCGGAGAGAGAGCATCGAGAAGAACCATGCCGTGTATGTTCTGGTTCGCCCGCACTTTTGACAATCGCCTGTACGCCGAGGCCGAGCACGTCGAGCTTGCCAAGCGCAGCGCAAGCCCCGAGCACGTCGTCTGGTACGTGCCCGCTCCGCGGGGCAAGCCTGCAGCCAGGGACCTCGATCGAATGTTCCGCGGCCCCGTCGAAGTAGCCGTCTTCCGCAGCGCCTGGGACGATGCCGACGCGCTGTTCGTCGGCGTCAAGGCAGGGTACAACCAGGTCAATCACGGCCATCTCGACTTAGGCAATTTCGAGATCGACGCCCTCGGAGTGCGATGGGCGCGCGATCTCGGCTCGGACAACTACAATATGCCCGGCTACTGGGACAGTAAACGAGGCGGCAAACGCTGGAGCTATTACCGCTTGAACTCGAAAAGTCACAATATCCCGCTGTTGGGCGGCGAGGATCAGGATGCAATGGGCAAATCCAGCATTGTTAAGTTCGAGACGAAGAAGTCTTCCGGCTTTGCCATTATCGACCTGACAAGCGCCTACGAAAAGTTTGCAAAGAAGACCACGCGGGGGGTTGCGATAGTTGGGGGTCGCCGGGCGGTGCTTGTGCAGGATGAATTCGAGATCGAAAAGCCCTGCGAGCTCGCCTGGGGAATGACGACGGACGCGAAGATCACCACAAGAAAAGGCGGGATCGCGGCACTTAGTCTCAAGGGCAAAGAGCTGACTGCGCGAATCCTCTCCCCAGCGGGTGCCGAGTTTACGGTTGAGTCGGCCGAGCAAAAGCCGCCAGAGAAGAAAAACGCCGGCGTCAGCCGACTTATGCTCCGACTGCCCAATGCAAAAGGAAACGTCCGCCTGGCAATACTGCTGGCGCCGAGGTGGAAGGACGGCAAAGTCGTAGAGAAAGCGGAACTAAAACCACTGAGCCGGTGGTAAGAAGAAGGGCTCATTATGAAATCGAGTGCAAGAAACCAGTTGGCGGGTCTTTGTAGAACGATTGTTGTAACGGTATTGGTGCTTGTTGTCGGATTTCTCGGCGGCCTTGCTCAGGCTGCGCAGGAGAAAAAGCCCATCCTTTGTCAGGGCAATTATCAAAGCCAGGAGGATGCAAAGAAGCAGCTCGCCAAATTTGCCAGGAGCTATTCCAACCTGCGCCAGTGGAAAAAGCGGGCTGAGAACATTCGCGAGGCTATCCTCCGCGGGGCCGAGCTGCTGCCGTATCCTGAGAAAACTCCGCTCAATCCGATTATTCACAGCAAGCGCGAATACGACGGCTATACGGTTGAGAACGTGGCGTTCGAGAGCCTGCCCGGTGTGTTTGTGACAGGGAATCTGTATCGCCCGCGAGTGGGCAAGGGGCCCTTCCCGGCGGTGCTCTGCCCGCACGGGCACTTCAGCAGCGCGGGCAACTACGGGCGGTTTCGCCCGAACATGCAGAGACGATGCGCGACACTGGCGCGGATGGG
>JAGMDR010000284.1 GCA_023128595.1 Planctomycetota bacterium
TAATTGTCGCCAGTCGGCGATGATCATTTCGTCGTCGGTGCTCTTGATTTTTCTCTCAAGGCGATAGAGCTCGTGTATGGCGTTTGACTGCATAGCGTTTCCAAGCCAGGCCGAGAGATCTCTCTCGGTGTCGGCCCAGCTTATGACGTGCGGCACGTCAACGGTGTCAACAGGGTCGTAGGATTGGACGACCTCGCTGGGCGTTTTGAAATTGTTGTCGGGATGCTGAAGGATTCTATCGGGGAGGTGGCGTACGAAGCTGAATATTCCGGTATCTTCCCATTGGTGCTCCCCGAAGGTTTCATAGTCCATAAAGAGATTGACCACGTTGCCGTTTCCGTTAACGCGACTAATCCATCGCGCGAATTTATCGGCGGTCAGGGGCCACTCGGGCCAATCGCGGTTTGAGAATCTAAAGGCGATGTCGTCGCTGAGGGAATAGTTTTTGAGCAGAAGTTTCAGTTTGTCGCAGTTGGCCGGCTGGTAGAGGAAATTAGGGCTTCTGTGGCCGAGGATGTGGTCTGCTCCCTCGGTGATGATTGCGTCGAATTGCCCCATCGACTGGATAAGCGCTGCCAGCTCGTTGTTGTATATCAGTTCGGTATTTCGGAAGATTCGAGGCTTCTGCCCGAAGAAGTATGCGATAGCTTCGGTGTGTTTATTGATCTGCTCAACGAATTCATCGCGCGAGTAGAGGAAACTAAGGCTGTGATAATATGTCTCAGCGAGGAATTCCACGCATCCGGTTTCTGCCAGCGCGTCAAATGTGCTCATAACTTCGGGCGAATAGTGCTGGATCTGCTCGAGTAATACTCCGGTAATACTGTACGCCACCCTGAACCGCCCGTCGAACCGGTGGATCAAGTCGAGGATGAGCCGATTGGCGGGAAGATAACACTTGTTTGCGACCTTCTTGCACACAGAGGCGTTCTTGTGCTCGTCGAAATACTGGTGGTTCTTGTCGAAGACGGTGTAGTGTCTCAATCTCAAAGGCTGATGCACCTGGAAGTAAAAGCAGACAGAAGGCATATCCCTTACCCCGTGTTACGTGTATCTCAAGTTGATTCAGGCCCGGCGGTACAGCTTTATCAGACCGCAACAAGCGTTTCTTCGTAAATTCTCGCGCATTTTTTCGCGCTGTCTTCCCAGCGTAGTCTTCTGACCTCGAAGTTGCCGTGGTTTCTCAGGGTCATCTCCAGCGGTGGGTATTTGAGGACGGCGACGATCTTGTTGGCGATTTCGTTGACGTCCCAGAAGTCAACTTTCAGTGCGTGCATCAGGACTTCAGATACCCCGCTTTGCCTGCTGATAATGACGGGGACATCATTGTCGAGCGCTTCGAGAGGCGCGATTCCGAAGGGCTCTGAGACGGAAGGCATGACGTAGAGGTCGGCCATTTTGTAAATTCTCTGGACGTCCTGGCCTCTGAGGAATCCTGTGAAGAGGATCTTATGTCCGATTCCGAGTTCGGCGGCTAATTCAATGGCCCGATGCATCATATCGCCTGAGCCTGCCATAACGAACTTGACGTTACTCATAACCTCGAGGACTTTTCTGGCGGCGTAGAGGAAATACTCAGGTCCTTTTTGCATTGTGATTCGTCCGAGGAACAGGACAATTTTCTCGTCGCTGCGGATGCCGGTCTCGGCCAAAGTCAAGTCGCCGTTGCACTCGACACCGTTGTGTATGACTTCGACTTTGTCTCCGCTGATGCCATATCGGCTGATTATGATACTTCGGGTGAAATGGCTGACTGCGATTACTTTGGCGGCGCGGTGCATACCCTGTCGTTCGATGTCGTAGATTATCTGGTTGACGTGTTCTCCGCTGCGGTCGAATTCCGTCGAGTGGACATGGACAATCAGAGGTTTGCCGCTGACTGCGGCGACAGCGATACCAGCCGGATAAGTCATCCAGTCGTGGGCGTGGACGAGGTCAAAGTCCTCATTCCTGGCCAATTCAACAGCCAGGGCAGCGTACCGATGTACCTCATTGTACATATCCTTGCCGTAGTCTGATCCGCCGGCAAGCTGCGTGGCAGCACTGACAGCGCCGTGCATCATTTGCTTTTGCCTGATGGTCTCTTCAATGTGCTGCTGGTAGGTGTCGGGCGTCGAGTACGCCTGTAGCGGTGAGTCAATTGTGTGGAATTTTACGTTTTTGAGTTCGGTAATTTTGAGCGACTCGGGTACTGTCCGGGAGTCGGGACTCAGTAATTTTACATGAGTGGCGTATTTACCCTGAACCATTTTGGGCAGGACAAAGGCTATTCTTATGCCGAGATGG
This sequence comes from Planctomycetota bacterium, assembly GCA_023128595.1. Taxonomy (GTDB): domain Bacteria; phylum Planctomycetota; class Phycisphaerae; order Sedimentisphaerales; family Anaerobacaceae; genus DAOVRL01. The sequence goes on from JAGMDR010000284.1 coordinate 2,287, forward strand.
TCCATCGCTTTGGTAAGTCCGTAACACGCGGTGCCGAGCCCGCCGCTGATAAAGGGCGGGAACTCCCAGCCTAACATGAATACCCTAAAAGATTCCCCCACATGATTTAGTCTCATAATCAGTCGTTCTATAAGAAGTTATGCAAGGTTCTTCCCTTCGGGCCAACATTACAGGCGGTCCCGTCCGAGAGTTGCACGCGTGCGAAGCAAGTTAGCAGACCGCCGGTAAACAGCTTATCGGCAAGAAATTACGTAATCTTAATCTCAAGCCGACAAAAAAACCGTATTTGACACTATACCCATCTATATAAATCGGGGTTTTCACCGGGATAAGTTAAAAGAATTTTGAAAAAACTGGAATTTCAAGGCTGATAACCGGCATATTATGGGTTGCTTGTGTAATCCCAAAAAATGCTGGAAATTGCTCATTGAGGAGCAAGATGAGGACAATTGGCGCGTGTTTGAGGGTGTTTGGGGCCGAGAGCATCGGACCTACGACCGATAACAGGCCGTAATCGTAATTGAATCGTGCGCGGTCGATGGGGTGGCGGCCAAACAAAGCCGTTCCGCGTCAGCAAAACAGAGCGGAACGGCTCAGTTCAAATACGGTCACCTTACACGTAAGATGTGTAAACAAAAGAGGTTAGAGGAAACTTGTTTACAGATCCTGTGGTTTGACTGTGCTGCGACGGTTGGCCTGGGTCCTGTTAATGGCGGCGTCAAGCATAGAATAGACCCTATCACTAATTGCCTCGAGCGCATCGGATGAGGTCATCATCTTCTTGCTCTTGATGTAGGCCTTGACTTTGCTTGCAACAATCAACGAGTCTCTTTTCTTTGCCATTTCTATAAATCCTCCATGCTAAAGAGTTAAAAAGTAATAGTCCGGCACGACAATCCGTAAGTCCGGCACGCTGTCAAAAGCTCTTATCACACACAAAGCAGTCGTTTGCAACAAAAAAATGTGCTCAAAGCGTAAATTTTTGCAGTTAGAGGCCGGATAGGCTAAGCGGCGGTCTCGAGCCGACAGACGGGCCGGCGATTTTTCCGTGCTGACCGGTGATTTTTGATAATCCATGCGGTTCATTTTGACGAAGATATTCTGGATGAGTGATCCTTGCCGATTTGCGCCTATTGGCCGAGGCAGAATTGAATTTGACGCTGAAGATGAAAAGGGGGTGTATGACGCCCCGGTTTGTTACGGAGAGATAAGATGACAAAGCGTTCGAGGAAAGGTCAAAAATCGCAGGCAAAACTACAGGGCTACGTTGTTGTTACGTTTGCCGAGGATTTGGATCAGGCCAGGGACTACGAAAGTCTGCTGAATGTCAATGACGTGCCTGTTACGATCGAAGAACAGCAAGACCAGATGGGCAACAGCGAGATTGCGGTGATGGTTCCCGAGGAGTTTCTTGATGAGGCACACGTGATAATCGAGTCGCAGGACGCCTATGACGACTTCTATGATCTTACGATGGATGAGGAGGACGAAGGCGATCTTGACGATGATATTTTCGAAGACGATTTTTGACGTCCCGGCGTTTTGGTATTGAGCGCCCCGCGCAGCCGGTGTGGTATTTGTAAAAATGGTGCGTATTGCCGAGTCAGCAAAGGAATAAAAGTTCAGGTTTGATGCACGATGGAAGAAGAACATTTCAAAGAGCGTCGCGCCCCGGAAGGGCGCAGGGAGAGTGTGGTTGACAGACGGTTGGGGCTGGACCGTCGGCGAGGGCCCGGCAGACGACTGAGCGACGAGCGCAAGGCCGCAGAAGAAGGCCGGATGTCGGATGAGCAGCTCGACTTCCTGCTGGCCATTGATGAGTACAAGCGGAAGAACTCAAGGCCCTTCCCGACGTGGACAGAAGTCCTCGAAGTGATAAAGGCGCTGGGCTACCGCAAGGTCGCTGAGCCTCAATCGCTCCAGCAGTTCGACAAAGAGCCCGAAAAGGCCAAAGTGCCTCTGGGAACGTGGCAAGACTAAGGGCTGTTGTCCTCCAGCCAGTGCAGCAGGGGGAGGTAGGTCCGTCTTGAGAATGCTCACGTAGGGCAGGTATCCGGTCCGGGGAATCTTGATCTGACAAGATGAACATGAACGTTCTGATGGCTGTCTATCACGAGCTTGGTTAGATAGGTTGATTAACGGCCTTTACGCACTTTGCGAGCCCTCTCCACGAGCACTTTGTATACCTTGTGCTGGACCTGGTCGTCGAGTGTCAATTCTGGATGCCATTGAATGCCGACAATCCACCCTGTTTGGCCGGCCGTGTCTGCCTCAATAGCCTCGATAACACCGCCCGGGCCGGTTGCGGCGATTCTTACCCCCGGGGCAGGCTCCTTAACCGCATTACCGTGGAGGCTGACAACTTTAGGCAGACGCCTCACGCCTAAGGTCTCGGCGAGCTTACTATCCGGGGCCAGTTCAACCGCGTGGCCTGTCAAAACGAGGTGACGCTTTACGACCTCTGGTTCTTTGCGAAGGTTTCGGATGGTTCCGCCCAAAGCAACGTTTATGATCTGGCAGCCACGGCAGATGCCGAGCATTGGCAGCCCGCGTTCCTTGGCCGCACGGATAAGAGCAATCTCGAAGTCGTCACGCAGCCGATGAACCAGCCTGGTCGTGTTCGGGTCGCCCCCGTAAAGCTTCGGGTCCACATCGCCCCCGCCGGTCAGCAGCACCCCGTCTATCCGGTTTTCTTCGAGCAGGGCCTTCACCGCTTCCGGGTCCACTTCTGGATCCCCGGCCATATTGGGCCGCAGCTTTATAAGACGCCCCCCCGCTGCCGCCATCACCCGCTGGTACGTCGAGTCCGTTATCCCGACTCGGCCCAACAGCGTGTTGTCCAGCGAAAACGCAATACGCGGAGCATCCGACGGCAGACGAGCCTGTATCCAGACAGGATAGATGAAACGAAGTGATGCGTAGATGCCCAGCAGGATGCCGATCAGAATGGCCAGGGCGATTGCCGTCCGCCGAAGCCAACGCCGGCGGCGCCTGGTCGGCCTGACCACTTTGCCGGAATTGCGCGTTTGCCCGCTATTCATCTTCGCCGCCCGGCCCGCCTTCACCTGTAATAAGTTCGAGGTTCACTTTGCCGTGCCGCAGAAAAACCGCCAAAGGATACAGCACACCCAGCGCTGCCTTGGGGTCGTCACGCGAGAGCACGTCGTAGATGTTATCCTTGTGTTCCTCAAGGAGCTGTTTGGCCTTGTTGAAGCGAGCCTTCACGTCAAAGTATTCCTTGACCCCCCGAAAGAGTTCCCGGATGCCCTGGCGTTTCGAGCCTGTCCGGAATTCCTCTTTTGCCGCCTCCCATGAGTCACCCAGTGCCTTCATCCCCCGTTCGTTGTCCGCAATCTCCTGCAGCGTCGCCAGAAACGCCAGGATCGGCGTCTCAGTCCGAACATCGGCGCGGGTCTTGGTCACGGGCTCTATCTGTCCCTTGACGGCAAGCTGGAACAGCAGCCACGGATAATCCCACCCGGATTCGACCGACTGTATAAGCCCGCCGAAGAACCGCGGATTGACCTCTATCAGGTGCGGCTGCGCATCCGGCCTGCCTTCCCAGCGAAAGTCCAGTTCCGCCACACCGTGCCATCCGATTGAGCCCAAAAGCTCGGCGGCGACCTTCTCCATTTCAGGCGCCTCCACCGTCTCGCGCATGACCGTCGCCCCGCGCTCTGCCGGAAAGGCCCGCAACCCCCGATACGTCATCGACGCCACCATCTCGCCCCGGTTGAAAAGCGTCGTTACGCAGTAGTCGTCACCGGGCACGCCCTCTTGAACGATCGGATAGTCCTTCTCTTTGAGTCTGAAATACTCGATGAACTCTTCAAACGTGGATTTCAGCTCATCGACTGTTTTGACTTTTCGAATACCGACTCCCGAGGCCGATTCTCGCAGTTTCACAAAGGCCGGCAGCCCCACTTTCTCAGCAATCGACCGGAAGTGCTCCATATCCGCCGGAATCCACGTCTTGGGAATGGGCAGCCCTCGCTCCATCGCGTATGCCGCGAGCCTCCCCTTGTTGTGCATCTGTTTGATATGTTCGATCTGCGGCACCGGAACGCGGATGTGCGGCTCGAATCGCTCTCGATGCCGAGCGATCAGGTAGGTCTCCTTGTGAATCGGCATCAAAACGTATGGCACCGCCTCATCATTGGGCTTATGTTCGAGCACCACCTTCTCTAACACATCAAGGAACTCCTCCGGCTCTTTTGTGGGATTCGGATAGCGAAACTCCGCGATGCTGTACCGCGAAAACGAAGCCGCCGTCAGCGCGTATTCATCCCCGGTGACCACTTCCACGCCTCGCCGCCCAAGGCTCCGCACCGCCACCAACGTCTGCCACCCCCGCGAAAACGTAATAATCGCCCGACCGGCGCTGCCCGTGTTTTTTCTGCGTTTGCTCATCTCGAAAGCCCTCCCTTGCCTCTGCACAAGCACTGTTTATCCGGAATTTCCCCTCTACGCCGTTCTGCAATACTCCTAAACCTTTTGATGTGCCATTTCACGAGAATCATCCCCAAGCTTCTACTGCTTTCGACCCATAAAGTACTATATCCGGTAGATTTGTCAATCACGGCAATTACCGAGCCTTCAAATTTCTTTACAAAAAACGCGAGAATCGATTCGGCATCTATAGGCCATAAGGGGGTCAATTACAAGCTAAACCAAGGGCATCAGTGCAAAATGGGCCTGGCTAATTTTCCTGGCACAGTATAAGGTCCTTCCTGACAAAGGATTACGCGCTGCGTCATTGCGAGCGCAGCGAAGCAATCTCATTCGTTCGAAAAGGAGGAGATTGCCACGGCCCCAGGCAGGCTCCTAAGAAAATAGGCGGTTCTTGCAGTGTAAGGGTTGAGATTGC
>JAGMDR010000285.1 GCA_023128595.1 Planctomycetota bacterium
GGTGAGGTGCTCGCAATGACAAAAGTGGCTTTATTGTGCGTTTGAACCACTATTGACAAACCAGAAATCCTCTGCCGGAAAATCTGGCCACACCCCGTTCTTAAAGGAGTGGGAATTGTGTTGACAAGTCGGGGTGGTTGTGTCATTATGTTTAGTGCTGAAATGTTAGTATTGGACTTTAGGGGTGGCTTTGGGGTCTCGATTTGGCGCGGGAAAGAGCGTCAAAACCGGCTCGAATTAACGAAGGAGAAAAGTTATGAAGAACGATGGGATTTCACGGCGCGATTTCATGCGTAATACGTCTCTGGCGGCTGCGGGTACGCTTGCCGGGGCGCTGGCGGGCAAGGGACAGGCCGGGACGAAAACGCGGAAATCGAAGATTGTCAATTACAACCAGAAGATGCACTACCGGCGCCTGGGCAAGACGAACCTGATGGTCTCAGAGGTGAGCCTGGGCGGTCACTGGAAGAATCGTAACGCAGGGAGGTACTGGGACCATTTTGCCAACGAGCAGGTTCCGGATGACGTGGCCAAGAATCGAACTGACGTCGTCAGCGCGTCCATCGAGACGGGCATCAACTATCTGGACATCACGACCGCGGCCGAGTGCCTCTGCTATGGCGTGGCCTTGAAGGGTCGGCGGGAAAAGATGATAGTCGGGGCGGACATTCATAATCTTGGCCCGCGGAACCCGAATTTCTGCAACGTCAAATCCCAGACGCACAATGTGGATACGTGTCTGCGTTTACTGCAGACCGATTACCTCGATATCTGGCGTCCTCAGGCGAAAATGGACGGCTCCAATACGGACGCGGAAGTGGAGTCGCTGATTGAGACGTTCGAGAAGGTGCACAAGGCCGGGAAGGTGCGGCATCTGGGTATGTCGTCTCATTCGCGTCCGTGGTTTGAGCACGTCCTTGAGAAATATCCGGAGTTTGAGATGGTGATCTTCCCGTGCAGCGCCAAGACCAGAGAGAAGGGCAAGGCCCCGATCGGAGGCAACGTCCAGGAGGTCAATCCGGGCTACGGGTCGGACCAGACGCAGAGCATCTTTAAGACTGTGCTCGAGCGGAACGTCGGGATCGTGACGATTAAGCCGTTCTTCGGGGGCAGCCTTTTTGAGAGCTGCGGTAAGGTCAAGTTCCCGGTGATGGGTGTAGGCAGCAAGGTGGAGAACGATATGGCCCGCCTGACGATTCAGTGCATCCTGGCGCAAAAGGCTATTACCGCGACGGTGCCGGGACTCTCGACTGTTTATGAGGTGGAGAACGCGGCGCGGGCATCTTACACTCGTCCGCTTGGGCAGACGGCGGCCGAATATGAGTGGCTGATGCGGATTACGGACGAGCGCTGGGCGGCCCTGCCGACCGAATACGAGTGGCTGCGTGACTGGGAAGTGGTTTAGCAGGGAAGCCCGGCCCGGTTGGAATTTTGATAATGGACAAGCCGGCGGTCGTACAGCGACTTGCCCGATACTACGATCTTTAGAGTGGCGGCGGGTGCTACTTTGCACCTGCCGCTTTAGTATATGCCGAATCTGCAATTTTGCAAAACTCTTTTTGGCCTGATAGTAAGGAGAAAAGCAGTGGGTTTGAAGGGTCGAAGTGATTCATGTGTTTCGTATGGGATACTTATCATCGTGGGTTTGGCTTGCGTGCTGGTTGGTTGTTTTGCCGGCGAGTCGCAGGCTGAAAAGGGAGCCGGCGAGAAGGCAAACGGCAACAGCAAGTGTTACGTCTGCCATGCCGGTCTGAAAGAGGAGGAGATCACGATCAGCCACGTTGGAATGGGTATAACGTGCGATGAATGTCACGGTCCGTCGATTGAGCACATGCACGATGAGATGCTGATGACCATGCCCGACCTTCTCTTTGGCCGCTCGGAAGTGCGCAGGATGTGTTCAGATCCGACGTGCCACAAGCCGGGAGAAGGACGTTACGTTTATGGTCTCCAAGACCACAAAGATACGGAGGCGGTTGAGGCTTTCTACAAGAAATGGCTTGGGCGCGCCCGCCCGAACGGGCGAACTGTCACGGCCGATTCGGTCTGTACGGACTGTCACGGAAAGCACAATCTCGACAAGGCGACGAGGGGCGAGTTCGAGGGCCAGCAGGATGCACAGTGGGTGAGCGCTTTCAACGGTCGTGATCTGAGCGGCTGGCGGGCCTCGGCCGCGAGTTCCTGGACTGTCAAGTCAGGCCGGCTGATGGGGACTGCTGCGGACAAGGCCAAGGGCAGCAGTCTTTGGAGCGAAGAGGAATATGAGGATTATCAGATGGCGGTGACATTCCGCGCAACGTGGCCCGTTAGCGCGGGTATCTGGCTGCGCGGCGACGACTCCAAACCGGGCGCGCGGGTCGAGATATTCGAGAGCGACAGGGCCTTTACGGGCAGTGTGCTGGTCCCGAACAAGGGCTTGGTGCTGGTGAACCTGCGCAGCGACCTGTTGGACGGCGAGGGCTGGAATACGATCTCGGCCAAGGTCGAAGGCGACCGGGTCCAGGTCTGGCTCAATGCGGAGGAGATCGGTGCGGTGCGAACAGGCGGGCCGGCGAGAGGGAAGATTGGCTTGTATGTCGGGCCGGGATCCGAAGCTGGGCACTTTGTCGTTCGGGAGGTGCTCATACAGAAACTCGCCGAGCCGGGATGAGCCGCGGCTGACGTAAGGCAATATCCAGGAGTATTGATGTTTTGAGGAAAAGTCACGGAAATTGAGACTGTAGCAAAGTTACAGAGTA
>JAGMDR010000286.1 GCA_023128595.1 Planctomycetota bacterium
CGTCCGTACCTCTTCTCCAACACCCTCGCCCCAGCCATCGTCGCCACATCCCTAAAGGTCCTCGAAATCCTCTCCGCCTCCACCGACCTGCGCGATAAGCTCGCCGAAAACACGGACTACTTCAGACAGCAAATCACCAAACTCGGCCTCAATGTAATCCCCGGCGAGCACCCAATCGTCCCAATCATGCTCGGCGACGCAGTCCTCGCCCAGAATATGGCCGAAAAGCTCCTCGAAAAAGGCATCTACGTAATAGGATTTTCTTATCCCGTCGTCCCCAAAGGCGCTGCCAGAATCCGCACCCAGATCTCCGCCGCTCACACCAAAGAAGACCTGGCCTTCGCCATCGAAAAAATCAACGAGGTCAAATCCGACCTCGGAATCTAATAGTCTGTCAAAATCGAATTGGTAGGTGTCATTGCGAGGAGGCCGAAGGCCGACGCGGCAATCTCAAACCGTTCGAGGGCCGGAGATTGCCACGGCCTTTCAGGCCTCGCAATGACAATCCCCAAAATCCCCGCACAGCCTCCTGCTGGCTACCAGCCCCAAGCCCAACCGAGTGGCACGCTCAAGCGACTGGGTGGCACGCTCAAACGCAGCTTGGGCGTGTCTCTACCGCGACACGCGATACGCAATACGCGATACGCAATACGCCGAGAGTGGCCCCTTCAAGCCCCAAATCGCAGATCCGGCCCCGACGGCGGCCTGGACATGGCCGCCCATAACCCAGAAAAAAACGCAAAAATATCCTTGACAATTGACTTCCAGGCCCCGTTATTGTATAATCTAATCTGTAGAGTAAGTTGCAAAACGGGCAAAAAAGGCTAAATTAGCGGAACATAATGCTGTTTTTGCGCATCTGCTTTTGGTGTTGGTAGGATGTCTGCCGCAGAAGGAGCAACTTGGCTCAACCTCCTTACCTAAAACCTGTGGCTTTCTGCACGGTAAGGAAACATACCAATGAAAAAATCGGCTTTCACCCTCGTCGAGTTGCTCGTAGTTATCGCAATCATAGCATTATTGCTGGCAATCCTTCTGCCCGCGTTGCGCCTTGCCAGAGAGCAAGCCCATAGCATTCTTTGCCGCAGCAATGTAAGAACCCTGACCCTTGCATGGCTCATGTACAAAGATGATCATGACGATAAATTGGTTGATGGCCATACTCGAAATTATCCTCCGGCCACAGGTAAAACATCTTGGATATACCTTCCACCTGACTGGGGGACTTGCGGTCCCGAGCGAAAGAAGGAATATATAAAAAAAGGTACACTCTGGCCTTACGTCAAGGAAATAGAAGTATACCGCTGCCCTTCTGATCGCAGGCACAAGAGTGCACGCCATAAGTTCGCTTATCGCACCTACTCGGTTGCCGGCGGTATGAATGGACTTGCGCCAGGTAGTTGGGAAATCATACCGCACACATCATATTCTGAGATAAAAAGTCCCGCCGCCAAATTAGTGTTTATAGCGGAGTGTGACAAAAGAGGAACCAACTTAGGTTCCTGGGTTATTCGGCCCAAATCAAGACGGTGGATTGACCCATTTGGAATCTGGCACCGTAATAACACCAGCACTCTCGGCTTTGCCGACGGCCGCGTTGATATGCAAAGATGGTTTGGCCAGAGCTTAATCGAGTGGAACCTGAAAGCTTTGTGGGAACCCGGGTCTTTCACGTTCAATAAAGATCCCGATAATCCGGGTGATGACCGTGAAGACTTTGAGTTTGTGCTGAGGAGCTATTCATATAAAGCCCTTAAGTAGACCCACCTGGATTATTCTGTCCCGCCCCACCGTGAAAATCTCTAACTTCTCGCGCCTTTGACCTTTCCACCTCCCAGCTCCGGCGATATACTAACAACTGCGAAATACGAAATACGCGCTACGCAATACGCCGAGCCTGGCCCCTTCAAGCCCCAAATCGCAGATCCGGCCCCGATGGCGGCCTGGACATGGCCGGCCATAACCCAGAAAAAAACGCAAAAATACCCTTGACAATTGACATCCAGGCCCCGTTATTGTATAATCTAATCTGTAGAGTAAGTTGCAAAATGGGCAAAAAAGGCTAAATTAGCGGAACATAATACCGTTTTTGCGCATCTGCTCTCAGTGATAGTAGAATATCTGCCGAATAAGGAGTAACTTGGCTCAACCTCCTTACCTAAAACCTGTGGGCCTCCTGATTGGAAAGGAACAAAACCCATGAAAAAGTCAGCTTTTACCCTCGTCGAGCTGCTTGTAGTAATCGCTATCATAGCAATCCTGATGGCAATCCTAATGCCCGCACTCAGGGCCGCCAGAGATCAGGCCAAGCGCATCCACTGCATCGCCAACGTAAAGACCCTCTCCTTGGCCTGGTATATGTACCAGGACGAAAATGACGGCAAATTAGTCGGCGGCCATATAACGGGCGCCACCTGGATGTGGGTCTTGAAGCCGACCGGCAGCACTATCGCCCAAAAGATCGACGCAATAAAGAAAGGTGCTCTCTTTCCATACGTCAGCAAAACGGTCGATGTATATCGCTGCCCCGCCGACCGGAGGCAGAACGACCCCAGGCAATACGCCTTTCGCAGCTTTTCCATCGCGGGCGGCGCCGCCGGAGAGAGCTGGGGCGAATACCACCGCGCCTTCGAGTACGACGAAATAAAACACCCGGCCGGAAGGTACATCTTCCTCGAAGAAATCGACCCAAGAGGCTTTAACGTCGGCTCTTGGCAAATGAATGTCCAGTCAAAAAGATGGGTTGACCCGTTGGCAATGTGGCACAACAAGGCCTCTACGCTGGGTTTCGCCGACGGCCACGCTGAATTGCGCAGATGGGTGGATAAAAGCTTCACCGACTGGTGTGAAGGAGCCTGGGAGAAACCGGGCAGCTTCAGCTTCAGAATGACTCCCCCCGCCAACGAACGCGAAGACGTTGACTATATGGCCCGCGGCTTTCCCTACAAGTCCCTCAACTAACCCCGGACCGCCCCAACAAACCACCCTCCCACAAACCTCGCGACGGGTGGCATGCTCAAGCGCAGCTTAGGCATGGCCGTCACCCTCCCACCACCGCCTCCTCCAGCATGTAGCATGTAGGGTGCGATATTTCGCACCACTGAGCTTACCAGTCCCGGTTTTCTCCGGATTGTCATCGCGTTCACCATTTCAACACTGCGCCGGTGTCGGCGCTGGTTGCCAGGGCGGCGTATTTTGCGAGATAGCCTTTTGTTATTCTTGGCGCCGGTGGGGTCCAGGCCTTTTTTCGCTCGGCCAGGTCGTTGTCCGAGAGCTTGACGTTCAAGGCGTTATTGGGGATGTCGATTTCGATTGTATCGCCGTCTTTGAGCAGTCCTATCGGCCCGCCTACGGCTGCTTCGGGGCTGATATGGCCTATGCAGGCGCCCCTGGTTCCGCCGCTGAACCTGCCGTCGGTAATCAGTGCGACAGATTCGCCGAGGCCGGCGCCTACAATATAGCTTGTTGGGCTGAGCATCTCCTGCATGCCGGGTCCGCCCTTAGGGCCTTCGCAGCGAATCACCACCACGTCGCCGGCTTTGACCTTACCGGCCAGGATACCGTCGCACGCCTCTTCCTGGCTCTCGAAGATGACCGCCGGGCCGGTGTGTTTGAGCATCTCAGGCACCACACCCGCCGTCTTGACGACGCAGCCGTCCGGGGCGAGATTGCCCCTTAGAATAGTTAGACCGCCGCTTTTCGAGTAGGCGTTCTGGAGTGTGTGGATAACCTCGGGGTCCTTGATCCGTGCTTGAGCGATATTCTCGCCGAGGGTTTTCCCGGTTACCGTCAGACAGTCGGTGTTCAGCAGATTGGGAATCTTGCAGATCTCATTTAGTATCGCGCTTATGCCGCCGGCGGCGTCAACATCCTCCATGTGATATTTGCTCGACGGCGAGACCCTGCAGATATTGGGGCACTTGGCCGAGACCTCGTTGATCCGCCCAAGGTCATACTTGATCCCTGCCTCGCCCGCAAGAGCCAGTGTGTGCAGGACGGTATTGGTTGAGCCGCCCATTGCCATATCCAGGACCAGCGCGTTATCCAGCGATTTCTCGCTGACTACATCCAACGGCTTGATGTCCTTTTCGACGAGGGTCATTATCTGCTTGCCCGCCGCCTTGTAAAGCTCGTGGCGTTTCGGGTCAACGGCCAGAATCGTCCCGTTGCCGGGCAGGGCCATCCCAATCGCCTCGCACAGACAGTTCATCGAATTGGCGGTGAACATCCCCGAGCAGCTACCCTGGCCCGGACAAGCCGATCTCTCAAGCTCTTTGAGCCGACCTTCGTTGATCTTGCCGACATTGAATTCGGCGACACCCTCGAATATGCTGATAAGGTCCACGGTTTGGCCGTCTTTTGTTTTGCCGGCCGCCATAGGCCCGCCCGAAACAAATATCGTTGGGATATTGAGCCGAACCGCCGCCATCAGCATCCCCGGGATGATTTTGTCGCAGTTGGGAATACAAACAAGCCCGTCAAAACAGTGTGCCCGCGCCATAGTCTCCACCGAATCAGCGATAATCTCGCGCGAGGCCAGAGAGTATTTCATACCCGTATGGCCCATCGCAATCCCGTCGCAGACCGCAATAGTATTGAATTCAAAGGCAACGCCCCCGGCCCGGCGAACGGCCTCCTTGACGGCTTGAGCAACCTTGTTGAGGTGTACGTGGCCCGGCACTATCTCACAAAAGCTGTTGGCAATTCCGATAAACGGCTTGTCGATGTCGGCGTCGCTCAGACCGCACGCGTGAAGCAGGCCCCTGTGCGGCGCCCGCTGAAAGCCTTTCTTTACTGTATCACTTCTCATAATCCGGATTCTCCAAAAACACTTGCAAAGTCGCTCGAAAACCTGATAATGGTATTCTAACCGCTGTGAAAAGCCGATTAAAGAAAAATCGGTTGTTTCTGAAATAGCGAAACGTATAATTACTGGCTGAAATCGGGACATAACAGAAACTTAAATGGGAGACTGATGATGAGGTCTGATAAAATCTGCCGTTTCATTACCCGCGCCGTACTTTGCCTCTTACTCTTGGCCGTAGGCTGCGGCCGGTCCGCAAAGCAAACCCCCGTGACCAAAGTCGAGCCTGAAAAGCCCGTCCTGACTAAGGTCGAGCCCGAAAAAACCGTCGAGACCAAGGTTGAGCCGGAGAAGACCATCGAGACCAAGGTCGAACCCGAAAAGACCATCGAGACCAAGGTTGAGCCGGAGAAGACCATCGAGACCAAGGTCGAACCCGAAAAGACCGTCGAGACCAAGGTCGAACCCGAAAAGACCGTCGAGACCAAGGTCGAACCGGAAAAACAAAAGCCAACCGTTAAGCTGGCATTGAAGTTTACTCCGGATGACACAACAACTTACAAAGTAACAACCGAGGCCCAAAAGAGCGTCTCGTGGGAAGGCCCCCTGCCGAGCAAGCCCTCGGCCTTCAAAGGCGGCCGTACCAGCAACAGAATCGAAATGACCTTCGCCCAGCAGATAAAAAGCGTCAATGACCAAGGCGCCGCTGTCGCGGAAATCACGATCAAACAGCTAAAGTACATAGCTAAGGTCAGAGATAATACCGTTCTCGATTTCGACAGCTCGAGGGAAAAGGACCAGGACAGTCCTCTGGCCAAGTTGATCGGGCAAAGTTACACCATAGAAATCACATCTTCAGGCCAAGTCCTGAAAGTTGCAGAAGTCAGCCGGGCCCAGGCCGCCACAAAGGGCAGCTCCCCCGCCCACAGAACCGCTCAAACACTGGTTTCAGCCGACGTAGTCAAGCAGCGCCATACGATCCCGGGCCTGCCTGCCGGCGACAAAGCCGAACTGAGCGAAGGTGACAACTGGAGCAGCCTGAAGAACTTTAACTTCGGTATGATGGGCTCGAAATCGTACGAGAGAGTTTATGAGCTCAAGGAAATCAAGGATTCAGACAACCGCAAGCTCGCCCTCGCCGGCATGAACGCCGTCCCCTCATCCGAAAATGCGCCCGAACTGCACAAAGAGCAGGCCACCGGCTTCCTCTCGAGACTATTCGACAATACCGAAGATTACACCGGCCAACTGAAACTGGACCTGGCCGCCGGCAAAGTGGAATTCTACACCGAAAAACTAAAATCTGAGTGGCTTGCGGTTGACCCTGAGGCCCTGCAGAAAGACGACAAAGAGCCCGCCGCACTGAGGATGACCGCTCTGCGTCTCTTCCAGATCGAAAGAATTGACTAAAACCGGCCGCCGGTTAATCAACCACGCCAAACACTGCGTCCCGGCCGGATAATCGCTTCCGAGGTTCGTGCAATAAAGATTGAATCAAAAGAGCCCTGCAATTTTGCAGAACTCATACTAAATCAATTGAAAGGAGCAAAATTGAGAACCGCACTAACTATCCTCACTCTCATCATTTTTTGCGCCCTCGCAGGATGCGCCGCCCCGGAAAAAAAAGCTGCGAAAAAGGATAAAGAGCTGTTAACGGTTGATTTCGAGCAGGGCAAAACACTCCAATACAGGTTCGTCTCAAGAAGAGAGATAACCATTGACTGGGACCCGGAAAAGAAGACATCCAGGCCCGGCAGACAGGCCTCGGAGAAATTCACCGAGTCAATGGAGCTGGTCATGGCATACACGCCAACCGAAGTGGATCCTTTCGGGCTGACGACTATCGAGGCCGCGTGCAAATCGGCAAAGGTCTCGCGGAGCAAACGCGCGGGCAGCCCGGGCAGGAAAGATGCCGTCGAACACCTTACCGGCAAAAGCTTCACGCTCACCGTCGGGCCCACCGGAAAAATAGAAGACTACTCGCAATTGGACAAGCTGATCGAAGAAATCGGCGAAAAAGCATTTCGGCCAAGTACCGACCGCGGCAGAATCAAAGAGCCCGATATGATAGGTGACTTCATCACTACCCAATGGTTCCTCTGGGACTCGGTCTCCAGCATAGATACAGCCTCCGAGGGCATTGCCGCCGGGCAAACCTGGAAGTCACAACTCTCCATCCCCTCCCCTATCGTTATGAGAAAAGCAAGAGACGTTACCTACACGTTCGATGCAATCCGCCAGGGCGAAAAGGGCCGGCTCGCCGTCATTAGCAGCTCATACTCACTCGCCAAGTCCGTTCCGCAAAGCTGGCCGATACCCTATTCCGGCAGATTCCAAATGAGCGGGACCTTCGGCTTCCTCGGCGGATATAGGCTCCTCGGCTTGGAGGGCAAAGGACAGGAAACGTTCAACATCGACACCGGACAAACTGAGCAATACAGCCAGCAGTACGAAATGAAGCTGCAGGCCTCTATACCGATGGGCATCAGCGCAAAACCACTGATAACCATCAAACAGACTATTACAGCAAAGCTCCTGTAGAGAGCTTAAGAACACGGAGGTAGTTACAGGTTGGAACGCAAGAAACTATGGGCGCCTTGGCGAATCAACTACATCCAGGGCCTGGACAAAACCGGCGATTGCTTCATTTGCCATAACCGCGAGAATCCACAGGATGACGACGAGAATCTCGTGCTGTGGCGGCGGGATAAGAGCATCGTAATCCTCAACCGCTACCCCTATAACAACGGCCATCTATTGATAGCACCGACCCGACACATCGCCGAGCTTGATGAGGCGGACGACGAAGAGCTCCTGGAGCTGACCAAACTCGTCAGAGAATCGCAAAAAGCGCTGTCCCTGGCGATAAAACCGCACGGCTTCAACGTCGGTATGAACTTCGGTCGATGCGCCGGCGCCGGCCTGCCCGGACACCTGCATATCCATATTGTCCCAAGGTGGGACGGAGACACGAATTTTATCAACGTATGCAGCGACACCGACGTCATCAGCCAGAGCCTGATTGAGCT
>JAGMDR010000287.1 GCA_023128595.1 Planctomycetota bacterium
ATACGAGATACGAAGCCTATGGCAGCAGAATACTCCGTTGAGGTTTGCAGGGGGCTTGAGGAGAGATTCGGCGCTTTGGGTTTGCATCGACCGATGCGGATCAGCCGGTACGAAGCGGACGCGGAGCTTAGCTATGACGTAACCACGGTTGCACAAGCCACCCAGGCCAGGGTGAGTCTGGCCGTCGAAAAGTTCGTCGGAGGCGGGTTCGCCGGGCAGGTTTACCGGGTGAAAGTGCTGGATATTCAGGGCTTGGCCGCTGCGTCAGCGACCCTGGGGGCGGGGGCCGAGGGCGAGCCGATAGAGGGGCTCGAAGTCGGAGGGGTCTATGCGATGAAGATCCTCATACCGCCATCGGGGCTCTCTCGGCTGTTTCGTAATTTCCTCTATTGGGTCGGCTTCCAGGGCCCCTTCCAGCTCCAGGTCAATCCAGCGGCGGCGAGGGCGGGGGCGCTCTGGCAGAAATTCATCCGGCGTGCCGCAAAGGTCCGCTTCGGCGACGAAAACGCGGTTGTCGATATTCACGCTACGTTCGTGGACCGGAATTTGGGCAGTTGTGGCGAGCTCAGCGAGTGGGTGGAGGGGCGGACCTGGCAGTTGGAGGTCGATGATCGAATGGACCTGCTCAAGCGCTGGGTCCGAGGCAAGGCCATCGATGAAGCCGCCATCGGCGGACTCGGCTCGCCGGAGTACCGCGCCAAGCGCACGTTTATGCGCGAATTTGTCGAGCTCCTTTATGATATAGGCGCCTACGAATTCGCCCGCCAATATGAGTGGTCAACCTGCAAGAGCCAGCCCAACTGCCTCAAACGCACAGGCGCCCCTGCCACCAAGCCCGAAGATGACTCGCAAGGCGGATTGGTGGCGGTGGATTTTAGGGCCGGGCTCGCACTGCTGCCCTTTCTGCCGATGAGCCCGGGCGATTTCAAGCTCATAGCAAAGGGCCTTAAACGCAGCTCACTCGTGCAGTTTGACCGGGGCAATATCGAAGAGCTTGAGGCCTTTGTGCAGGCACACAGCGAGAAGTTCGCCGATATGCAAGCCATGCTGGAGGAGCTAAAAGACGCAGAGTGCATATACCGCAATTCGACCCCGGATATCACGCACAATCATTTTCGCCTGCTCTACAGCCCGAACCTCTGGACTACAATGCTAAATAGCGCCGTGACCGGCTGGCGGGTGCGAAATCTCACCGACCAAGAGCACGAGCCGAAGCTCCGCAGCAGCAAATGCCGCACGCTGCTGTTCTTCACAATCGGCCTGATACCGTTCCTCGGCAAGTGCCTTCGCCGGATTTGGGGCCGGGCCGATTGGCGAAAACACTACGCTTGCGTCCTGACAAGCTTCGACTATCTAAGCCGAGCCATAAGGGCCCGCGTCATCGAAAGAACCATCGACTGGCACCGAAAAGGCAGAATCAGTGCCGAACGCGCCCAAAAGTTCGCGGAGCAGCCGTGGCGCTATTTCTGCCATTTGCCGTTTGTACTTCTGATCTTTCCGGGCCTGCACAGGTTTTTTACCGACTGGAAATTCGCAAAAGAGAAGCTCGCGTACATATTTGTTCGGCCCTTCAAGCTCTATTTCAGCCGCAAGCTACGCGAACAGTGGCTGCGTGATATGGTCCAGGAGGGCAAGAAAAAGCATATCCTCACGGATGAAGACGCCGAGACGATTATTTCTCACCTTAGCGAGCCATACGTCCAGCGGTATCTTATCAGTCTCGTCGTCCACCTCCTAACGTTACCCATCACGCAAATTGTATCTTTCATCGCAGCTTGGATCTACTGGAAGAGAACCGGGGATGAAATAGGCGCCGGCGGCATAGTGGTCCTCTTCCAGATAATCCCTATTTCGCCAGGCTCAATTGCAAGAGGCCTCTACGCAGTCGCCATAGCCATTTACGACCGCAGCTTCAAAAACTACAACATCGCCGTCTTCCTGAGTTTCTTTAAGTACATTGGCTATTTAGCGTTTCCGATTCAGATGACGTATCACTACCCGGTTTTGGCAAGGTTTATGGCGGGCCACTGGGCGACCGAGGCTGTTCACATCGTCCCGGTTTTCGGCGAGCGTGGGGCGCTGTTGGAGCATTGGGTATTCCGCCTGTTCTATAACTGGCCTTTGACAATCCGGCGGCGAATGCGAAAAAGAGCCGAGATGCGGGCATCTATGAAGCCTCGATACTGGCACGCGGCCCTTTGCGCTGTTGTTGTTGGCGGCTGGCTCGCGCTTGGCGACTTCTTCCATCTCAGCCATACCGGAACGCTTCCGGCTTTGAAGGACATTTGGTGGCTTGTGGCAGCGCTGCCGTTGGTCTGTGGAGCAGTGGTTACTTTGGGCTGCGGCGGAGCGCCCTTATGGAAGCGTATTCTCGCAGCAACATTTTCCGGCATAGCCGCGGTTGTGGTCGGTACAGTCATCGTAGGAGCGCTGCAGCCGGAAACGGTCCAGATCGCATTCAAAACGCTTGCAAAGGCCTGCGGATGGCGAACATTCGTCTTCGCAATCGTCGCGACCATCGGCGCGGCAGTTACCGAGGCGATGCTCGGCGACCCTGACCTAAAATAAGCCGCCACCCCAGGTCTCACGAGGCAAGAGATTCCGGTCGGGCGCTGCCAAGCCAACAGGCCGGATTTTTCGCCCTTCTGCCTTACATTTTTTGGCCGGTTTTATGCCAATTTCCCACTTGCCGCAAGACGTGACCTGAGCGATAATTATGTCCAAGTGGCAGTGTTCTTTCACAAATCGTCATCTTAAAGTTTTTGATATGGAAAAAGGAGTTAGAAATGAAACCGGAAGTCATATCCTCAACGCTAAATAAGATGGTGAAACACAAACATCTCAGAAAACTACTGGCCAGGAGAATCGACGATTACATCTGTAAGGGTCTGGTCAACGATCAATCGGATGACTTGAAACAAGTGCAGGTCAAACGATACCAGTACCTCTCGGCAATGCTGCACTGTATGATTAGAAACATAGACAAAGGGTACGTTTCCCGCCGCATCCTCAACAAGATTATCGATGTCCTTGTTCAAAATAACCTCGTCCGGACAGACCGGAGTTATGAACAGGCCGTCGAAAAATTCAAAGAAAAGTACGGCGAGCTGCCGCCGAGCTTTATCGTTTTCTCGCCTACGCAAAAATGCAACTTGAGGTGCATCGGCTGCTACGCCGCCTCAGGAGCGGACACTGCCGCCACGATAGCATACCCAATCGTTGAGAGAGTTGTCAGTGAGGTCCACGACCTCTTCGGAGGCAGATTCATAACCATCAGCGGCGGCGAGCCCTTTATGTACAAAAGCCAGGGCAAAACCCTCCTCGACCTCTATAGGAAATACGACGATATGCTCTTCCTCGTCTATACAAACGGCACACTCATAAGTGACGAGATTGCCCAAAGACTCGCCGAATCGGCAAACGTTACACCTGCACTCTCCGTCGAAGGCTTCGAGAGGCATACCGACCAAAGAAGGGGCCCCGGGACATTCAAAAAGATCCTCAAGGCCTTTGAGCGATTGAGGAACGTGGGCGTGCCTTTCGGCATTTCTGTTACCGCAACAAGCAAGAATGTGGACGTGCTGCTGTCGGATGAGTTTTACGATTTCTTCTTCAAAGAACAGGGCGCCAGCTATATGTGGCAATTCCAACTGATGCCTATAGGCAGGGGGAAAGACGAGCTTGATTTGATGGTCGATCCCGAAAGCAGGCTCCAGTTATATCTCAAATGGGAAGAACTGCTTGGCGAAAAGAAGTACTGCCTGGCCGATTTCTGGAACAGCGGCGTCCTTGCCAGGGGCTGCATCGCATACGGCCGGAGCGGCGGATACGCCTACGTTGACTGGCACGGCAATGTGACCCCCTGCGCCTTCATCCCTTACTATGTCGATAACATCTACGAGCTATACGAAAACGGAAAAACACTGGCCGATGCGATGTTCTCCGACTTTATGAAAGAAGGCCGCAAATGGCAGAGAGAGTATGGCCTCGATAATTGCAAAAAGCCGGACAACTGGCTGATGCCTTGCTCTATAAGAGACCATTACGAAATCTTCAGAACTTCAATCCTGCCCGAATATGCAAAGCCCGAAGACCAAAACGCCAAAGAAGCGCTCGAATCGACCGAGTATTTTGAGGTGCTCAAGGACTATGACGAAAAACTGCAAGGTTTGACGGAAAAAATCTGGGAAAATGAGTATCTCAATGTATAATGACTGCCTGTGTAACTGCAAGAGTTTCAAAGTTATGTTACCTTGAACAGGATTTCAGGGAAGCTTCCCGGAGCCTGCTGGAGGGTTGTTTATGATGACGCTGAATAGTTATAACTCTCTTTGTGACGACTTCTACGTCGATATGTGTATTAACACTGAACTGGACCTGCCTACTCAGCGAGACACCGTCCTGGCCTTTTTCGAGAGGATTCAGAAGCAGTTCCCCTCTATGGGCCGCTTCTACCGCCGGGAAAACAACGAGTACTGCCTCGAAGAAGACCGCAGCCTCGGCCAGTACCGCTGGGTAACTCTCGAAATCGACCGCATTGCTTCGGGAGTCGTCAACCCATCGAGCTTCGAGATGGCTTATCACCAGGACAGATTAGTGCTCGAGCTTGTCCCGTATATGCTCAGCGTGAGCCACCTCGATATCGACTCGCTCGACGTTACTTTCACTATGGACTTCGATCATACCGGCAGCCACGACGAAGTTATCGCTGACGCATTGTTCGGCTCGACCGCTTTCAATTGCCTTCTGGACTTGCCCGGGGCCAGGCCGATCGGCTTCTCACCGGCCATCGTGGTGGCGCTGTCCGATGACTGCCACACCCAGGGGCGAATAAGCATTGAGTCCAAAACGAGCGTCTATGAGCCGCGAAAAAAAGAACAAAGCGGCGACGAAGCGATTAGCCTGTCGTTCACAGTCCGCCGGTACCCGCCTACTTCGGGTGGCTTCGACCCGCTCGAATCCTTTGATCATCAATGCCGCCTGGCCGAGGAAATAATGGCTGAAAAAATCGTCCCCAACTTCGTCCAGCCCCTGACTGAAACAATTGCGCAAAAAAGATTGACATAGATAATCGAAAGGACCCCAAGATGGCCATCGAAGCACCAATAAGCAAATTCAAGAAAAACGGCCTCAAGATATACATTGTTGTCTGCCTCGCCGCTGCAATCTGGTTGGGGTATGACGGCTATCTTAATGAAGATTTCAAAGAAAAACATGTCGATGCCGACGGCAAGCCGGATAGTATTCTGGTTATCAATCAGAAGGGGCCGGTATTCCTTATCGGTGCTGCCGTGCTTTTAGGGGGGTATTTGTTAGCGCTGAGGAACAAGAAGCTCATCGCCGACGAAAATGAGCTTGTCTTCAGCGACAACGAAAAGATCGCCTACGATTCGATCCAAAAAATAGACAAGACCCATTTTGACTCAAAGGGGCACTTCATCCTCACATACAAAAACGAAAACAACAAGGAAGTTGATCGTAAGATAAACAAAAGAAACTACGATAATTTAACGGCCGTTCTGGACCACCTGGTGGACCAATTGAAAAACAGCAACGGCAAAAGCTAAGACTTGACGGCTTAGCGGCAGCAGGTTGCAGGGGCCTGCTTTTTCGGTGAATCGCAGAAAGCTAAGGCTGCCTCGACCGGCCCGTCGCAGTTTGTCTTTAGAACTACAACGCTACTTAGATT
>JAGMDR010000288.1 GCA_023128595.1 Planctomycetota bacterium
AGGCCCCCAAAGCCCGTTGCCCGCCCCATCGGCGTCGCCCTCACCCAAAGCTGGGCCGGCGACGAGGCTTCTGGGCAATGGGCGACCCGCTTGCCTGTTGCCGAGGCAGAGCTCTCAACTCCCACGTATTCATCACACGCAGGAGTGCTCTTTTGTACAACAATACCTACCCATTTCCCGGATGACCCCAAATTCAACATAGTACCCCGTGAACACTTACCAAACTTGTTTGGAGGTGTTCGCTGATACCAGAACGATCTCAAGCAACGAGGCTCAGGCCTTCGGACACTGCATATTGCCACATATATCCACGTAGAGACACGCCCAAACAAAGTTTGAGCGTGCCACCCGGCCGTTTGAGCGTGCCACCCTTTGATCAAGATACCACGAAGAAATTGGTCTGCCGGAAAATCTGGCCACACCGCAACTCGATTCACTCCTGAAAAACTCTTGCGTGCTCAACCCCCGCTTTGTAAGATTCACCGACTGAGCGGGTGCGATTCCCGCCCCGTCCGTTGTGCTAAGGAGTATTGATAGTGACTGACAACGATGGCGTCGGAAAGAGGATCATCCGCACCGGACCTTATCCGGAGCTCACGCTAACCGCCGTTCTCATAGGCTACGGACTGGGTATCATCATCACCATCAGTTGGGGCTACGCCTGCTTGATTCTCGGCTTTTCGCACGAATCATCGGAGCTTGCGGCGATCCTGGGATTTGGCATTCTGCGAGGCCTTATGGGCCGAACCAGCATCGTCGAGAACAACATAAACCAGACCATCGCCAGTGCCGTCAATGGCGCCTCCGCCGGGATGATGTTTTCCATCCCGGCCCTGTTCATATTAGGCGAAACCGGCTTTAACCCAATCCTGATGGTCTTTGGCTGCATCGCCGGCGGAATCCTCGGCATCGCATTCATCATACCGCTGCGAAAGCAGATGATCGACTTCGAGCGCCTCACCTATCCCGGCGGCGTCGCCGTCGCAGCCGTCCTCAAATCCCCGGGCGCCGGCATCCGCAAGGCGCAATTGCTGCTTGTAGGTGTGGCTATAAGCGGGATAGTCCACATTATTGTCCAATTCACGGGGTTTGGCAAATGGGCCATTGGGCCGCACATCGGAATGCCCGATTATATGAATGGTGTATGGTACGTCTCTTTGATGACCGTCGGGGTGGGCTTTCTTTGCGGGAGAGGGGGCGTTTACTTTGTGGTCGGGGGTTTCGCGTGCTATTGGGTCCTTGCTCCTATTCTTTCGGGCAAGGAGCTGCTTCCAGCGGCAGCGGAGCTTGCGGCGGATGTAGATTATGCAACCTTGGCCGAATACGCACGCATGCCGGAGTACCTTCGACTTACGCTATTCAGGCCCGTGGGCATCGGGATGCTGGTAGGTGGCGCTATGGCCGGCATCGTCCTGGCGATGCCCCTTATCTTCAGTGCGGTTCGCAGCATGCAAAATGCTGCCAAGATGAAGACGGCACTGTCGAAGGACGAGATGCCTATTCGTTTGCTGTACATCGGGATTGCAGGGGCAACAATTCTTCTTTTTGTTGTCGCGATCACGTCCGTTCAAAAAATGGGTGTCTTCCGCGGTGCTCTGATGGCATTGATGGGGACGCTATGGATATGGGTGGCGGGGGTGATTCTCTCGGAGTGCATCGGCCGGACGAATTGGTCTCCGATGAGTGGTATGACGTTGATTGCGGTAACTATCCTGATCGTGATCGCCAGCGGCGCCGGCGGGCTGGCTGACAGGCCGGCAATGATCGCATCCGTGATGGTCGGAGCCGCGACTTGCGTTGCGATGGCGCAGGCGACGGATTTGATGCTGGACCTGAAGACCGGTTATTTAGTTGGGGCGACACCGAAAAAACAGCAGATCGGACAATTCCTTGCCACCTGGCTGGGCCCCATCGTCATAATGGTCCTTATCTACGTGCTTCATAAGGCATATCGGCTGGGCAGCACTGAATTGCCGGCGCCGCAGGCGACCGCCCTGGCCGAGACTATGAGAGCAATTCTTGAGGGCAACGTTCCTGTGTACAAGTATGCAGCCGGGGCGGGTTTGGGCGCGCTACTTAGCGCCAGCGGAATCGGCGGGCTGGGTATTCTGGTGGGTTTGGGATTTTACCTGCCTTTCCATATTGTCTTGACGTACAGCGTCGGGACCGTCATTCGGATCTTCGTCGATTGGAAGAAAGGCGTGAGATTCAGTGAGGAGGTGGGTCTGCCGATTGCCGCAGGGCTTATAGTTGGAGAAGCCCTCGTGGGAGTAGGCTTTGCTCTGTACAAAGTCATTGCCGGTTTGGCGGCATAATAGGGATTTGTTTAATGAAGAAGGTTGGATTTTTGCTCATAACGGTGGGTTTCCTTGTGGGTGCATTTGCTGCGGTGCGCGATCAAAAGACCGTCCAGTGGGGGCATTTCGCCGGCGCCCTGTTTGCCGGGATAGTAGGAGTGGCACTGGTGAGGATAGGCCACCGACAAGTGACCACGGCCGAGGGTAAATTAGCTGAAAATATCGAGACAATCGAGGCCGCTCTTGGTGGCATCGTCAGAAACATAACGCAGCTCAACGACCAGAAGCAATCTATCAATACATACGATGTTCGCCATCGGATAGACGAACTATTCCTTGAGGACCTGACGAATTTCGTCCAAGCCCGCAAAAGCATAGCGCACTTATACGGACTGAGCGCCTACGGTGATGTGATGAGCAGTTTCGCCGCGGGTGAGCGCTATCTCAACCGCGTCTGGTCCGCCTCTGCCGACGGCTACATCGATGAGGTCAACACCTATATTGACAAGGCCCGCGAACAATTCGTTGACAGTCTCGAGAGAATCCGTCAGTTGAAAGCTGCATCACAATAGTACCCTTAATCCTTCTCGACCAAAGGAGAAACCATGAAACCCGCACGAAATTGCAGAACCGTACTTCTGGTCACATTGGCAGTAACGCTCATTGCATCGTCCGCCTTTGCAGACGCCGGCGCATTGAGCGACCAGACCATCAACAAGATTCGCTCCTCGTTCAAGATGGACACCCACACCAGGGCGATGTACAACTCCATCACCAACAACGACATCACCAGCCTCGCCCTCAATCGTGATATCCTGAGAGAGCACAACGAGCTGTTCAGCCACAAGATAAAGACCAAGGGCGTCACCAACCAGAAAAGCAGCGGCCGATGCTGGCTCTTCGCCGGCCTCAATACTCTGCGGCCCATCGTAATCCAGAAACACAATCTGAAAGAATTCGAGCTGTCGCAGAATTACTTGGCGTTCTGGGACAAACTCGAAAAGGCAAATTGCTTCCTGGAGAATATCATCGAATTTCGGAAACGCGATATGTTGGACCGGGAGATGGAGTTTATACTTCGCAAGCCCATCCCCGACGGCGGGTACTGGGAAAATGTCGTCAATCTTGTGGAGAAGTATGGGGTGGTCCCGCAGGAGATTATGCCCGAGACGAACAGCTCCGGCAGCACCAGCCGGATGAACGCACTTATCGGCAGGAAGCTCCGGGCCGACGCCGTGAAGCTTCGCAAGATGAACGAGGACAGAAAGCCGGTCAAGAAAATGCGAACGCAGAAGACCAAGATGCTCGGCGAGGTATATCGGATGTTAGTGATGAACCTGGGTGAGCCGCCGAAGAAATTCGAGTGGCGATTCGAGGATGCTAATTCGGTTGTGAGCGAGGTTAAGACCTACACGCCGAAGGGATTCTTCGAGGAGCTCGTGGGGGCCGATATGAGGGAGTATGTGAATCTGTTCAACGATCCGTCGAAGGAGTACGGCAGGCATTACAGTATCAACCTTACGAGGAATATTCGTGACGGGGACGACAATCACTTTGCGAACGTTAAGATCGAGGTGCTAAAAGAGATCGCGTCGAAGGCGGTGCTTGACGATGAGCCTGTTTGGTTTGGGTGCGACGTCGGCAAGGACCAGAGCAGAGAGCACGGGATAATGGCGATGGGGATGTTCGACTACGACTCGATTTACGGGACGGATATGAGTATGAGCAAGGCCGAGCGCTCGCTGTTCCGCGAGAGCGCGCCGACTCATGCGATGGTTTTTGTGGGGGTCGATATGCGGCAGGGCAAGCCGGTGAAGTGGCTGGTTGAGAATAGCTGGGGCAAAGATAAAGGCAGCGACGGTCTCTGGACGCTGTACGATACGTGGTTCGATACGAATGTCTATAACGTGATCGTTAAGAAGAAGCACGTCCCCGCAGAGGTGCTGAAGGTCTTCGAGCAGCCTGCGAAGAAGCTTCCACCTTGGGATCCTGCTTGGGCTTTTGTGCAGTAGGGCGACGGCTGCGATGGGGCCATCGAAATCCGAAGCACTAAATCCCAAATTCTAAACAATGACCAAAACATAAATTCACAAATGTTCAAGCAGACTTTGGGTCCGTAGACATGAAAGACGCTGAAGGGAATGAGGTTGAGGAGGTGCAAGGGGGTGAGCGTCGCGGGCGCAGGGGGAAGTGGCGGATTGTGCTGTTTGCGGCTCTGGTTGTGGCGGTGATAGCAGCGGTGTTCTGTTTCAGGGGGCAGGGAGTTGGCGAGCAACTGAGGGCCCTGGCGGCTGAGGACCCGCCGAATGACGGGGCTCATGGTCTGGGTGGGTTTTATCAGGAGAATCCCTTGGGCCCGCGATGGTATGTGAACCTCGCGCAGAAATACAAACTGCCACTGCTCAAACGCCCCTTTGCGTTCTGCTCGCGGGCGGTGACCGATGAGGATATGCCGGTTGTGGCAAGGGCGAATACGCTTCGTATGTTGGGTCTGCGTGATTCGGAAATAAGCGATGCCGGGATGGCGCATCTGGAAGGCTTGACGAAGTTGCAGGGGCTGGGCCTGAGCAACACCGATATCGGCGATGCGGGCCTGGCGCATCTGAGTGAATTGACCAAGTTGAGGGAATTGTATTTGGACGGGACGAAGGTGAGCGATGCAGGACTGGCGCATCTTAAGAAGTTCAAGAACTTGCAATCGCTGGACCTCAGCGGCACAGAGGTGACGGATGCGGGTCTTGCCCACTTGAAGTCGCTCAAAGGGCTTGCCCATTTGGAGATTTTGCGTACGCGTGTTACATCCGACGGCGTCGCTGATTTGAAATCGGCAATTCCCAAGGCAAACGTGTTTTTCAAGTGATCGATGGCCGGCACGCCTTTTGCGCGTACGACAAACGTTCGAGCATCTTTTCGTTAGACGGTCTTAGTCATCGGATTCTGTTTTCGATCCGAGGGCTGTTTTGTAGAGCCAGTAGGCTATGCCGAGCAGTAGAACGATGCCCAAAGTTGCGCTGAAGGGCATATCTTTTATGAGCGGGAGTTTTATATTTTTCTTTGCGAGGATTACGATCGGTATCGCCATCAGGATACCCATCAGCGCCTCGCCCGTAATCAGGCCCGAAGCAAACAGCAGCCCGCTTCGACTCGAGCCCTCAACCTCTTCGGCATCACTGTTTCGCCTTTTGTTGTACCACTTGAGAGCGTCATGTATCAGCCCGCCGCCAAAAATCGGCACCGACAGCTCGAACGGCAGATAAAACCCTATCGCCACCGCGAGCACCGGCGTCCGAAACGAGCTGCCCTTTTTCTGCAGGTACAAATCCAGCGCTATCACGCCTGCCGCAACCACCATCCCCAGATAAACATAATTCCACGGAAGCCCGCCCTCAAAGACGCCTTTCGCAACCGAAGCCATCAAATTCGCCTGCGGTGCCGGCAGCGCCTTCGGACCGGCGTCCGCCTGGCCGGCAAAACCGTAGGCCTCCTGCAAAAGCATCATCACCGGCGCCAGCACCAGGGCCGCCGATACCGTCCCGACAAGCTGCATCACCTGCTGCTTCCACGGTGTCGCCTTGACGATATACCCCGCCTTTAAGTCCTGCATATTGTCGCCCGCTATCGCCGCCGCACAGCAGACGACGCTGCCGATAATGATGGCTGCGGCTGGGCCGTTCTTGGCGCCGGCCCCCATCAACACAACCAGAAGCAGCGAAGAAACCAGAACCGTCGCGATAGTCACCCCCGATATCGGATTATTCGATGACCCCACCAAGCCGGCCATATAACCGGCCACCGCAGAGAACACAAATCCCGTCACCAACATTATCGCCGCCATCGTCAGCGATACATGCACCTGCTGGACAAACACCTGATACAGCAAGAACAAAGGCACAACAGAGGCGATTATAAGGATCAGGATCCACTTCATCGGCATATCTTTTTCCGTCCTGGCGATGTCAGTTTGCCCGCCGGCCATATCACGATACGCCTTTAGCCCGCTCGTTATCCCGCTCAATAGTGACGTCCGCATATGAAAGATCGTCCAGAGCCCGCCGATCAGCATCCCCCCGACTCCTATATACCGCGTCTGAGACGACCAAATATGGTGTGCCCATTCGACGACAGTCTCGGCCTCAGCCGGTCGGGCCTGAATCGCCGCACAAATCGGTATCGCAATCAGCCAGTTGCAGAACCCGCCTATGAATATCAACACGGCGATATTCAAGCCCACTATGTATCCGACCGAAAGCAGCGCCGGGCTGAGGTTCGACCCGAAATACGCTATGCTGCCCCCGATTGCCTTTGCACCCTCAACTGCCTCAGGCCAAAGCCCCAGCGCACCTGCCCCGACCTTAAAAAGCCCGCTCGCAACCGCCGCCTTGGCAATACACAAAACACCCTTGCCGCCTTCCTGGCCAGTCTCGAGGACCTCAGCCGTCGCTATACCTTCAGGGAACTTGAGCTTGCCTTCGAC
The DNA here is from genome assembly GCA_023128595.1 of Planctomycetota bacterium. GTDB lineage: Bacteria > Planctomycetota > Phycisphaerae > Sedimentisphaerales > Anaerobacaceae > DAOVRL01. The sequence continues at coordinate 6,772 of JAGMDR010000288.1, forward strand.
AATCAGCGACCGCCGCAGCGGTATCGTAAACAGCACCCCCAATACCCCGCCGAATCCGGCGATTATCGCAACCCACTTGAAGCTGAAGCTGTCCCACGTGCCCATTATCACCAGCGCCGGCAGAGTAAATATCACCCCCGCCGCCAACGACTCGCCCGCCGACGCCGCAGTCTGAACGATATTGTTCTCCAAGATATTGCTCCGCCGAAACAGTCTCAGCACACCCATCGAAACAACCGCCGCAGGTATCGACGCAGAAACCGTCATCCCCGCGAACAGCCCGAGATAGGCATTGGCCGCCGCTAACACAACCGAAAGAACCACACCCAAAACAACCGCCTTAACCGTGATTTCAGGGAGCCAACTTTCTTTAGCTTGCATACAAAGTCCTTTTGCTGATAGGATAAACCGGCTACTCTTCCTCGACCGACTCTGCAAACAGCGCAAGTTGCCTGCCGTTGTCCGCACCACGCACTCTGACCGGTTCCAACAACATCCGGTGTGGGTCCACCGGCTCATGTTTGACCCGATTACGGGCTATCTCGCAGTAGCCTGGGTGAAGATCGACACCGATCCACTTGCGCTCCAGCGCCCTGGCCGCCACGCACGTTGCCCCTGTACCATTAAACATATCGAGTACGAGGTCTCCCTCGAAATCTGCGCTGGCGCATTCCTTGAACGTGTACATCATTATCAACCTTTGCGGAAGCACTACCGGGAACGGTGCCGGATGCCCCCCTGCCCTTTGCACGTCCTGTGGATATATAGGCCAAACCTGCATCGTCAGGTTGCGCCACTCCTCCTGTGTCAGCTCGCTCGGTTGTTTCGCTTCTTTGGGAATACCGGGAGGCGCGCCGTCTTTCACATACACATTTACGAATTCAATCGTGTTGTCCTCGTAAATATTTGGCGGGTAAGGGTAACTCCCGAACATCTTTACAGAAGTCTGCTTCTGCCAGATGTACAGACTGAGTCTATGCAGCTTTGGGATATTCTGTAAAATAGAACTCTCAATATCATTATTGATGTTCTTGAGGTGGCGCGTATGGCTTTCGTTGATAATCTTCTTAGGGATAGGCATTATCGGAGTAATTATCGCCAGCTTTCCGTTTGGAATTAGGACCCTCTCGGTTTCCGTCCAAATTGGCAGGAGATCAGCAAGGTATGCCTCGTAGCTGGTTTGTCCAATTTGCCCCCCGATCCCGTAGTCAACTACATTCCAGTACGGAGGACTCGTCACGGCAAGCGCCACACACTCACTCGGCAGCTTGGACAATGCGTTAAGTGCATCATCGTTGATTATCTTGTTGATATAGAATTCGGGCCAATTTGATTTGTCAGGCATCCTGTACATTTACAGTTTGTACTCCTTGAATTTTATAAAATTTTGATAATCAGGTTTGAGCAGGCCGATTCTCGAGTACCGCGCAGTCTCCGGGAATTTCGAGGCCACAATTATCCCTCTGATCCTATCTCCGACACCTTCGACATTCCGATGAACCCATCCCATGTAACGCAATATCTGGCCAAAAACCGAGTCGCGAGCTTCCTGCGCCTTCACCTCTACGACTACATGCTCACCTTCTTTGCTCATACACAACAGGTCGATACGCCCTATGGGAGTCGGGAATTGACGCCCGTTTTCGGTCAAAACGAGCCCTTCTTCAAGCTTGTCCAGATGAGCGCAGTAGAATGTCTCGATATCCTTCTCAATCTGCGCTCTCTCAACACTTTCGGCTTCAGCCGGACCCAACAACTCTCTATGCTCTTCAACCTCGCTCTTGGCTCGTGTTACCTCCTCGTTCGTTGCCGCATCCTCCAATAATGAAATCAGATACGTTGCCCAGGACGCCTGTCGCTTCGGATCCCCAAAATACGCGAACCAATCTTCAATTGCCCTAAATTTCGTGATCTTCAAAGAAGGCAACACCTGCTCCAGGAGTTGTTCCACTCTATCAGGTGCAGGACATATTATATCGCCCTCACCGACTCCTACATAACTGGGAAAGGCAAAGAAGGACCGCTGGTAGCTCGCATCGTAACGAATCCGGTTGTAGCGGGTTTTCTCTCCCTCAGGCTCCATTTCAGCATCCGCCTCCCCATCGGCGGCCTCCTCAGCCATCGGGACTTTTACCACTTTGTCCATGATAAGTTCCTTTTCCTCATCGCTGATATCCCTCCACGAATGGATATAGCGGCAAATATGCCCAACATCATCTTGTGATGTAGCGAGGTTTACAAACAGCTCATACTCGGTGAAAGTAATTCGGTGATCACATTTCATCAAAACTTCTAAAAGGAAAATATAAGGTAGAATCCCAGCGAAATCCTCTCTGTATGTTCTCGAAAGGCTCGGATTCGGGTATTGATATTTGATAACTTGCCTTTCCACCACCGACCTTCTTTCCCCGGCTTGCCCGCCCAGCAAATCTAAGCCGGCATCAGTGATAATGATCTCTTTGTCCTCCTGAACCCAAAGTAATCCCAGCGTATCAAATAGCTTTTTCCATATACGAATCAAGGCGGTTCTATCCACTTTTGTACTATCCGATCTCGACGGGCTGACTATCTGGAGTTCAGTAAGACGCACCAAGATTGCATCCTGAGTTTCCACATTCCAGACACGTTCAAGGAACTCATCGAAGATTACGTTGAGAATCGCGGCCATTACCCCAACGTTCTCGTCACTGAGCACGCGTGCCTTTGGTACATACCAGTAGGTCGCTGATCGCGAGTACTCATCGAGAAAAGACTCAAATATATCGCGAAATGGAAATGACCTGTCTAAAGTTCCCACAAAAAACTGCCTCAGTACTTCAATCTCATTACACCGGCACCGCCCAAAGGCCTGACACCGCAGAACCAGTATTCTCTCATAACGGCCCCCATATTTCAAGGGCAGTTCTCAGGCAAACTTAGCCCTTCTCTCGCTTGCGTTATTTGACAAACTGCTCCACAAAATACTTCGCTGTCAATTCCTCACCCGTCGCCCGCCTGATCATCTCGTTCCAGTGATAAACCGACCCTGCCTCAAAGACGTTCTCGGCAAGAAACGCCCCCGCCTTCTTTTGGCCGACATAACCGATGTCCTTGTCCGGATCGACTTTCAGAATATCGCGCGCAAGCTTGTGATGCAATTGAGACGCTAACAGCTCACCTAACATATAGTTGTGATAATAGCACGGCGCAATGGCAAAATGAATCTTCGCCGCCCAGTCCGGCTCATCACGGCCCTTCGGTTTTTTTATAAACTGATATTTCTCAACCGTCTTCCACCAGAGCGTATTCAGGTCCTGCTCAGGGTTCGCATAGAGCTGCTTCTCAAAACTATACATCACCATCGCCCACCGGGCGAAAATGAGCTGCTTGAGCTGGGCGTACTTGTCGCTGACTTTTTCGATTTCGGCACGCTGCGCATCCGAGAGGTCCAGCACACCCTGCATCCAGGCAGGATTGCGGCTCAGCCGGCCGAAAAACATCGCAACGGCCTCCGTCGTGAAAATGTGCGCAGGTTCTCTCAGCAGGTACGGCGCCTCCGGGGCGTGATACTTATCATAAACAGCGTGTCCAAGCTCGTGCAGAATAGTCTCCATCCATGCCTCGTTATTCCTCAAATTACACAGTATCCGCACATCACCGGCCCTGTCTATGTCCGTGCAAAAAGCGTGCGGGTTCTTCCCTTCGCGCTCGTATAAATCGCTCTTGACGAGTATGGATTCAACCGGCAATCCAATACCGGCGTAAAACTTCCGGGCTAATTCCTTTACATCCTTATCCTTATAATAGACGTCCAAATCCAGATCATAGACCATCGGTGTCTCTTGGAAGAACGGATCGTGATAATGCCACGGCATAAGCTCGCGAACGCCCACACTGCAGTTCGCCGCCAATTTCCGGTCCAGGTCCTTCTTCAATTTCGCATAAGGCACATTTGTCAGTTTGTAAAGCTCGGCAAAAATCTTGTCCAGCTCTTCGACGTCCTGCTCGCCGGTCGTCAGCCGGAGCGTATGATAATTATCGAAGCCGACCTTCTTCGCCGCCCGGTTTCGCAGCTTGACCAACCGGATGATATCGCCCGCAACAACCGCCCCGACCTGCTTACTCGCCAGCCACGCCTGCTCTCTCTTGGCCGAATCAGTCTCTGTCTTCAATATCTCCTTAATTTCATTGACGGTGACCTTTTTCCCGTCAATCGAGCCGCGAAAAGTGCTGAACTTCTTCTCAATCTCCGTGCTCAGATCAACAATTTCTTTGAGCAGCCCAGGGGCAATCTGGTTCCTGAGATACGCGTTGTACAAGTCCCCTAATTGCCTCGCCAGCATCGCATCGGTGACCTGCCCGGATTCCTTCATATCCTCGAGAAACGCATATTCGGCGGCGTCACTATAGACCTGCCGAATCTTCAGCGTCATTTTGCTCATCTTGTCGTAGTCCTCGGCCTTGCCGCTGACCGCCGCATCCCACGAAGCAAGACTGGCTTCCTTGGCCATAGGCTTGATCTTTTCCACGTGCGCCGTGATAAACTCGTCCAATTGTCTCTCCTTTGCGCTCGGCGCGCACCCAAAAACAAGCACACCCATCGTCAGCATCACAATCGCGGTCGATAAAGCTCTCATAACTTCACACTCCTTTCAAATCACTCTTTAGTTTGACCACCCCGAACCCTTGTTTAGCCGTCGCCGGCACGGCGACGTGAATCTTCTTTGGGCGTGGTCTCAACCACTTTTAATAACCGGATTCACTCTATCCTATCCGAACGGTCCGGGTAAACCGGCTTTCGCGGTTTAGCCGGCGGCTCCTTCTCGAGCAGCTCCAGAATTACCTCGATTGCTTTTTCGAGTTGCGGATCTCTTCCCGCAGCCATCTCGTGCGGGGCATTTTCAATTTGATAATCAGGGTCCACGCCATAACCTTCGATGTCCCAATCACCTTGCGTGTTCCAGAAGCCGAATGTCGGCGCCGAAACAAACCCGCCGTCAATCGGCCGAGGATTGCCGCTCATCCCTATCAACCCGCCCCACGTCCTCGTCCCGATCAAAGGCCCGAGCCCCGCCTTTCGGAAATAGTACGGAAAGGCGTCACCGCCGGAACCCGACCAGCCGTTTATCAGCATCACTTTCGGCCCGGCGTGCGCTACAGACGGCGACTGCCAGTCGCGATGGTCCCTGCGTGCCCAGTAGTTGTAAAGCGGACGGTTGAGCAGTTCTATAAAACGGTCCGGAATCTGACCGCCGCTGTTAAATCGCTCATCGATTATCAAGGCCTCCTTCGTCCACTGCGGCGTAAACTGCCGAACCAGTTCGCTCTGCCCGTTCCGCCCCGTATCGGGCACATAAACATATCCGACCCTGTTATTCGTCGCTTCCTGAACTTTGAGCCGATTACTTTCAATCCACGCCAGATTCCGCAGTCGAAACTCGCTCGAAATCGGCTTGACCGTCACCTCGCGAGCGTCGTTCACGTCCGCCCTGGAATTAAGCGTCAATGTTACCACTTCGCCCGCAAGCCCCTGAAACGCCGCCCACGGGTCCTTCGATGTGTCCACCTCTTGCCCGTTGACCGCCAACAGAAAGTCGCCCTCGTTGACCTCAATACCCGGCGTCCGCAGCGGCGAGCGCACTTGGGCATCCCATACCGCGCCTTCGTAAATCTTGCTGATTCGGTAAGCGTCGTTTTCCTCGTCCAGCTCAAAGTCACAGCCCAATAGACCCACCGAAACCACCTCGGCTTCTTCAATGTCACCACCACGAACGTATGTATGCGAAGCGTTCAGCTCCCCGATCATCTCGCCGATAACGTAATTCAGGTCCTCGCGGTCCACCACGTAGTCCAGCAGCACTTCATAGCGCTTCCTGATTGCATCCCAGTCAACCCCGTGCATATTCGGATCATAGAAGAAATCCCGCTGGACCCGCCACGCCTCGGTGAATATCTGCCGCCACTCCTCGTGCGGATTGATCCACGCCTTGAGCTTGCTCGTCGCAATTTTGCCGTCCCCGACCTTTTTGTCCGCAGCCAGATATACAATGCCGTAAGTCGAGCCGCTCCTGTAAAGGACCTTCTTGCCGTCGGCGCTCATTCTATAGCGGTCGATACCGGATATCACCGTCTTTTCCTCTCGCTCTTTAAGGTCGTAATAGAGCAGCGTACCGGACGGCTCGCCCGACTTGCGCGCCCCGGCCGGCAGATAACGTGAAAAAACCAGCTTCCCCTTCACGCAGTACAGCGACCCGATATTGCCCGCCTTAATCGGCAGCCTCACCACCCGCCGCTCAAAACCATCAAAATCAATCTTGACCGGCTCAGTTTTCTTTTTGTCTTTGTCATCTTTGTCGGGACTTCCCCCGGACTCAGAACCTTTATCTTCGCTATTTCCCTCGTCTTCTTTCTCTCCCTCATCTTTCTCCTCTTCGTCGTCCTTCTTTTCTTCTTCTCCCTTTTCTTCCTCTACGTGTTCTTCATCGCTGCGCGGCGCGATTGGGGACCCAACCTCTTCGCGCAGAGTCGCCGCGTAAACCTCCGTTGAATTCGGATAAATCCACGTATCATCCATATCTCCATAGACAGGACTAAACGCCCTGTCCGAGCGGAAGAAAAGGTAATTGCCCTCCGCATCAAAGACCGGGTCCTCATCGTCGTAATAATCACCGGTCACCTGCCGGGTCTTTTGCTCCTCGGTGTCATAGATCATAATCGCACCGTTGCGGTTGGCCATATTCTTCGAATAGGTAAGCCACCGGCTGTCCGCCGACCACGAATAAGACCCCATCCTTGACCACTCATCCTTATCAACGAACTTCACCCGGCTTTGCTCGATGTCAACAATAAAGAGACTGCCCGTCTTATCGCAGAACGCTATATTGTTACTGTCCGGCGACCAGAGTGGCGTATAGCGAAACGCCGAGCCGTCTTCGGTGATTTGTTTCTCCTCGCCCCTGCCGTCACCCGAACGTATGTACAACTCATACTCGCCCGTCCGGTCGGAAAAATACGCCACGTTCTCGCCGTCAGGCGACCAGGCTGGATAACGCTCCGCCACACCGGAAGTATTCGTCAGGTTTCGCACGCTGCCGTGCTTCGCAGGCACCGTAAAAACCTCACCACGCGCCTCGAACAAAGCCCTCCGGCCGCTCGGCGAAAGCGAATAACTCCCAATATGACCCGATACGCTCTTGAGCCTCGTCCGCACCTCCGGCAAATCCGCAGGCACCTGCACTAACACCGCCTCCGATCTCTCATTAGCCAGATCCAGCAACTGAAGCTGACCGCCATTCTCAAATATAATTGCATCAGGCCCGATGCTCGGCCATTTCACGTCATATTCGGCAAACTTCGTTACCTGCCGCGTCTCCTTCGTCTCCAGGTTGTATGCCCACACGTTAAGCTTCTTGCGCTCGTCCCGGTCGGAAAGAAAATAAATCGTATCCTCGTGCCACATCGGCACTGCATCGGTCCCCGCAAAATCCGTAAACTTTTCCGAAGTATTATTCGCAAAATCGTACAGCCAAATATCACTCGCCATACCCCCGCGGTACCGCTTCCACGTCCGGAGCTCCCGCGAGATAAATTGAAACGCCATCCGATCACCCTCCGGGCTGAAACTCGCCAGCTCACCATAAGGCACCCCCAGCGTCTCCGCCAGCCCACCCTCAACCGATTGCTTGAAAAAGCGATTGAAGCGCTTCGACGGACTGATCATTCGCGAACGGTACAGAATGTGCCTGCCATCTGGATACCATTCCACCACCAAATCGCTGCTTGAATGATGCGTCAGGCGCTGCGGCGAGCCCCCCTCAACCCCCACGATATAGACATCCGTATTGCCGTCATAATTCCCGCTAAAAGCAATCGTCCGCCCGTCAGGCGAAAACTTCGGGAACTGCTCCTGGCCCTTCGGTGAGCTCAGCTTCCGCGCCAACCCGCCTTGCTTAGGCACCGTCCACAAATCACCGGCATACACAAATACTATTTTTTCGCCGCTCACATCCGGAAAACGCAGCATCCGGGCGTCCGGCACTTCCACCCGCTTCGCCTCGGCAACGGCCGATGCGCCCAACAAACAAAACACAATCCCGCTCAAAATCGACAAATGCCTCATAACAGCTACCCCATCTCTGCGACAACGCAAACCAGGTCAATTATCAGCCCAAAATCTTATCACCCCCAAACACCGAAAGCAAGAAGTACTTGCCCCCACGTTTTACGTGCGTGTGAAATCATTTTCTGCCATCTA
>JAGMDR010000289.1 GCA_023128595.1 Planctomycetota bacterium
GACGTGCGTGGGCTATTTTCTTCTACATGCATCCTGAGAATCAGGTGGGGTGCTCGCAATGACGAAAAACGGCCAAAATTCAACATATCACCCCGTGAACGGTTACGTGGAACAAGACACATCCGGCCAGGCACGCCTTTGAAAAGCTCGTCTATTCTGTAAGATCCCGACGGATTTGAGAAATCACAGGTTTAATTTCAGGAATCCTGTTCTTTATAGTTTGCCAGAGCAGCTCGTAATTTACTCCGAAGTAGAAGTGTATCAACTTATCCCTCATTCCAGCCATTTCCTTCCAGGGGACGGAAGGCTATTTCTGCTTTATGCTTTCGGGGACTCGTTTGGCGGCCTCACCGATAACCTCGAACTTTCTTATGACGGCACTTGATGTCTTGTCGTCTTGCCGAAAGTCTTCAAAGCTCATACCTTGCACAAAACTCTGTATCGCCTCGAGAGCTGCCAATATGTCCGCTAAATAGAGGCTGTGGTTTCTCATAGGTAAAGGGCCTCTCTGAGGACATCGGCCTTTATTTCTTCTCGGAGCGAACTCAAAGGAACCACGTCCACCTTGCAAGGCAGGAATTCCTCCAGAAATTGCGAAAGGCCCACAAAATCGAAAAGGTCTGCACTACTGTGAAACTCAACCAAGACGTCTATATCACTTTGACCGGTTTGCTCACCACGCACGTAGGAGCCAAAAATGCCTTTGATATCTGCCTTATAGTCCCGGCTTACCCGGTCTTTTAAGCTTTCGATTGTTGTGAGTATATTTTCTGGCGCCATATTCCCGGCCCTCGACAGACAAGGGTAATACCCTGCTTACCGATAGTATTCTACTGCTTTGAGAGGGACTTGTAAAACGTTTTCACCTTTGAAAGAAATTGACTGTTCCACTTAGGCGAACAACCGTTGGTGTTATCGGCCCGGCCCCTTGGTGTGCCGGGCGAGTGCGGCGGCGCCGATTATGCCGGCGTCCTCGCCCAAGGTGGCGAAACATATCTCGACCGGCTCTTTTTTCAGCGTCCATATCTGCTCGTCGAAGTAGTCCTGGATTCTATTGAGCAGTACATCGCCGGCCGCAATCATTCCGCCGGCAAAGACTATCCGCTTGGGCTCGGTGGTGTGCAGCATATTTATGCACGTGATTGCAAGCGCCTTGGCTGTCCCATCGGCTATTTCTTTTGCCAGCTTGTCGCCGCTCGCCAGGTGTTCGTAAATATCCTTGCTCGTTATCCGGCCTTTCTCGTCGAGGAGTTTTTTCAGGCTGGACTCAGCGCCGGCCTCGATAGCCTCGGTTGCCCGCCTTGCCGTCGAATCGGCCGAGGCATACGCCTCCACACAGCCCCTTTGTCCGCAGTTGCACTTTCTACCGTCCGGGTATATGATCATGTGTCCCAATTCGGCCGCATTTTCCGCACAGCCGTGGACCAGCTCGCCGTTACTGATAATTCCGCCGCCGATCCCAGTGCCTAACGTGAAAAAGACCATGTCCTTAACACCCTTACCGGCCCCGACCGCGTATTCGCCCCAGCAGGCCACGTTGGCGTCGTTATCGAAAACGATGGGTTTGCCGAGCTTCTCATTCAGCATTTGGCATATCGGTACGTTCTTGAATGTCGGCATGTTGGTTGACTTGATTATTACCCCTTCGCTGTAATTCGCCGGCCCCGGAGTCCCTATCCCCACCGCCGCGACATCGGCCAGCGGCAGATCGGCGTCAACCAGAAGCCGCTCGACGGTCTCGGCCATCTTGCCAATGACTACATCCGGGCCCATATCCGCCTGCGTTGATACCGATGTCTTGCGAATCAGCTCCAGAGCCGAATCAAACAGCCCAATCTTGATATTCGTCCCACCCAAATCAATACCGACAAACATTTCGCTCATTTCTCGTACCTCGTAATTTGTCCCTTCTCCCCCGCGACCCGTACCCCGACCCGCGGGACACTTAACTCAATCCGAATAACCGTCCGGATGTTCGTTATTCCATTGCCAGGCACTGGCGACCATTTCTTCCAGCTCCGGCTTTTCGGTTTCCCAGCCCAATTCTCTTCTCGCCTTGGCGGCCTCGGATGTCAGGACCGGCGGATCTCCCTCCCGACGCTGCGCTTCAACTACCCTGAAATCCTTTCCTGATACCTTCCTGACCGTTTCGACTACTTCCCTGACCGAATAGCCCCTTCCGTTGCCTAAGTTATAGACCAACTCGCCGCTCGTTGCCAGCTTGTTGAGCGTCAGCAGATGCGCCCTGCACAGATCGTCGATATGGATGTAGTCCCGGATGCACGTTCCGTCGGGCGTATCGTAATCGGTCCCGTAGATCCTTATCTCGCTGCGTTTTCCCATTGCCGCCTGGATGGTCAGCGGGATCAGGTGCGATTCGGGCCGATGGTCCTCACCGAGGCGGGCACCGCTGCCGGCACCGCAGGTATTGAAGTATCGCAGCGACGCGTACCGCAGCTTTCCCGCCCGGCTCTGATAGTGGCACATCCTCTCAACCGCTAACTTGGTTTGCCCGTAAGGATTGATCGGCTCTTTCGGACAATCTTCGGTAATCGGTATCTGCCTGGGAATGCCGTAAACCGCCGCCGTGCTGCTGAAAACGAACTTCTCCACACCCGCCGCCTCCATCGCCGCCAACAGATTCTGCGTATTGCAGAGGTTGTTCCGGTAGTATTTCAAAGGCGCCTTGACCGATTCGCCCACTTCGATAGAAGCGGCAAAGTGCATCACCGCTTCTATTTCGCAGTCCCTGAGAGTATTGATAAGCAGGTCATAATCACCCAGATCCCCCTCGATAAGCTCGGCCTGCCGCACTGCTGCTCGGTGACCCGTGCTGAGATTGTCAAAGACCACCGGCCCGTGCCCCTCGGCGGCCAGCAACGCTGTCATATTACTGCCGATGTATCCTGCTCCGCCGCAGATGAGCACTCTCATATTTAGTCTTCTTTCGCAAGTTCGGAGATTTGTTTTTCTATCCGTTCTAAAATCCTGGTTGCCAGCCGGCTGTCCTTACCCAGATCGACCCACGCTATACCCTCTTCCTGCTCAGGGTTGAGTTGCATTTTCTGAAGTGACGAACTGCTCCTCGAGAACATCGCGTATGCCCGTGCACTGCTGCTGACCTCAAGCTCGGGCAGATTCAAGCGCTCTGTCTTCACGTCACAGCCTATGCAGAAGCCGTTATCCTGTTTGCGGATGTGCAGCTCCACCGTCCGTCGAATACTGTGCAGGTTCGCCTCAGCCGCGTTGAACCCCCCGGCGCTGTCGGTACGCCAGAATTCGAAGAATTGCGCCCCAGTCAACGGCCTGGTTCGTATCAGCCCGGCGTCGGCGTCGGCCTTTTCGATAACAAAGTGCATCTTGGCCAGAACATCTTCAGCCGCTTGCATCGCAGCAGCCTTTTCCAGATCTGCAAAGCACACCGGCTCGGTTTCCACCAGGGTCAGCGTCTGGCCGCGCTGCCCGGCGCAGCCGGCCAGAATCAGGCCACAAACGACAGCCGACACACCGCAGACCAAAGCCACTCGTCTGGTCTCTTGGCTCTTGCGTCTTGAGTGAAAATTTGCGTTCATATTCGTATTCTCCTGAAATTCCGACTGATTATATACGCAGCGCACCTGTACCTCAAGCACCAATTGCTTTTTTCAAAATGGGCAGGTTCTACAGAAGGCCCGAGCACGTGCGAGTTCAGCGAATAATCGCGCTGATGTCGATGAGGTGCATTTGTCGGCCGTTGCCGCCGTGGGGGGAGTCAATGACGACGCTTCGGCCATCGGGGCTAAAACGCGGATGCGTATCGCACCGCCATTCGCCCTTATACTCCTGCGGCGAATAGAATGCACCGAGCGGGACCTTTTTGGCGGTCTCGACGTTAAACAGATAGACGTGCTGCTTGCGCTGCTTGTCCGGATAGGTGTCGTTGAGTATCCTTTTGTTGCCCGGCAGGTAGCTGCAGTGGCCGTTGCTCGTCATTACGCCCTTGCCGACCACCTCGACGTTCCTTGTGCGGTCTTCATAGAGATAGAACGCATTTGCGCCCGATGGATGCCATGCCCAGGCCAGAATGTGTTTCGCATCACGCCAGATAAAGTGCGACGTCCGCCCGTAATCGTCGACAATATGTATATCCGTGCCGTCTGGCCGGGCCGTGAGCATCCGCGTTCCAAAGCTGCGCAGTCCCTTTGCTCGCCACCGGTGCAAAAAGATGAATCGAGACCCGTCCGTATTGAATAGCAGGTGATTAAAATAGTGCTTGGCGTCTTTCGGCTCGCCGGGGATCTTGCCGAACCTGGCGATCTCGGCAAGCGATATTATTAGGTCTTGTCTGCCGGTTTCCAGATCGACTCGGAAGATACCTGAGTCTTTTGGTGCCGGTTGGTCTGCGTGCGGGTCGGGCAGGCCTGCGTAGCCGTAGCCGGGCCGCATATCCTGGATGCGCCGGAAATCCGGCGCCGCCGCAGTGCGACCATCGGGGCTGACAGCATAGAACGGATACGACAGCGTTCGCTTCTTTTTCGTGCCAACGTCGAGGATGTGACTAACGAAGCGTTCGCCTTGCCGGTCGTTCCACAGGATCTCCGTCTTCGAGCCCGGCCGCCACTGGAGCATACAGCCCTGCTGCCAGCACCACGCCCTGCTTTGGCCGAGCTCTGTCCAGCGGTCACGGTCCTTTAGATCGACCAGCCCGACCTTGATAACATCCTCGGGCATCGGGCTGCGATGCTCGAAGTCAACCTCCATACCGAGTACATATCGGCAGGTCGGGTCAAACTGCAGCTTATCGTAATAGGCAAACCAGTGGAATTTCGGCCCGCGGGTTATCGGACGAACCGGTGCGAGGTTCCTGGATTCTGGATCGAGCCCGGCAGCGCGGCCGGATAAGGCTGTCAGGGCCAGTGCGCCGCCAGCGTATCGCAGCAATTGACGCCGAGTTATTTCTACGCTGTCCATGGAGGAAGATTCTACTGTCTTGGGTCTGGAACTCAAGGCTCATCTGACCTGCTCGGCCGAGGATTTCGTGTGGCGCATCCGGAATCGGGTGTCGCCTCAAGGCATCAACGGCTGGTACCACGGGGGTCTTTCGGGCTTTTCGGGGGATTTGAGCAGGTCCCGCCAGGCCTCATCGGTAAGGCGGTCGCTCATTGGATGCTTGAACTCGTAATATGACAGCACGGGCCCTGCCGCAAGGAAAATCCGGCCGTCAACAGCCGGGCAAGCCGCGATTATCAGGTCCACATGACCCACGCCTTCCTCGAGGACCTTCTTCGAATTGCCGTCGGTGTGAACATCGGCGACGAGAGTTGTCTTGACGCCGGTTTCTTCAACGCCAGTGACAGCCCCTTCAAGTGTCTTGCCGATGTTCTTGATATACAGGTTGTCGTCATCGCTGAGCACTTGATTCATCAGCTCCTTATTGGCGATTTCGATTAGCCGGCTCAATATGTTTTCGAGGTTTACCAGCCGCTCTGTCGCCTGAACCGATAGTGCGTCGAGGTCGCTCAGGCCCTGCCGGGTCATCCGCGTCAACGCCAGCAGCCGGGCGTAGAATTCCGGCACGGGCTCGACGTATCCGGGCGGTGGCGGAGGAGGAAGACCGGTTCCGACAGGTGTATAGCTTTGCTTGGCATAGAGAATGGTGTCGTGTCGCAGCTCCGCCCACGATGCCAGGGCCGCGTTGAGCTGCTTTTTCTCCCACGCCTCGGTCTGCATAAAGCTCGGGTATCCCTCGCCAAATTCATCTACTAAGGCACGGAGCGAATAGAGCCAGCCCCAATAGAGGTTCCGGTTCCAGTCGGATATGCCAAACGCATCGAACTCGGCTTTGAGCTCATTGAACCGCAGCCAGTAATTGGCATAGTCCGTATCGCCCTGCCCGACGAGGATGGTTTTGGCCCGTTTGGAGCCTAAGACGGCCATAACGTCCAGACCGCGCGGAAAGCACCGTCCCCAGAATATCCCCGTAAATTCGCACGTGAAAGGCCTGGGGTCCGCATCCGCGGTATAAGGGCCCACCTCCGGGAATACTAAGTGCTGGAACATATACGAGTCCGGGATGAACCGCTGGCCCATAAATCGCATACCCTTGGTCTTGTCGAGCACCTCGTTAAGAGAGTCGGGTGTAATAGGCGGCTTCACGAACGGGTTGCCGGTGCCGCCGAAAATGTGCGGCGAGCGCAGCAGGGCAAGCTCGGCCTTCAGGGCAAAGAATTCATCTTCGTCGGCCAGATCGCTCGGTTCAAAGCTGCTGCCGAAGACCTTATTGACTGCGACGAGATATTCGTATGGCGTCAGGTCGTCCGCCAGGCCCACGTAGAAGGCGGTAACGGTGTATATCCGGTCCCAAACCTCGCGTCCGCTGCGCCGGCCTATCTTGACTTGATTAATTGACCTGGCCAGCAGCACCGCCTGGGTCGTTTGAATCTTCGCATCGGCCACGCTGATAAGGGCA
>JAGMDR010000029.1 GCA_023128595.1 Planctomycetota bacterium
TAAACCAGCGTTCGGTCATAAAACTCATGTCAAACTGTTTGCCGGCGGCGTCCCAGCGCTCTATCGGCGTCAGCCCCAAAACAATGGTGGCTAAGCTCTTTGTGATTACAGGTAGTGTTGTCATCATTGTAGTTCCAAGGGTCACTATCTGATGAGGGTGGTCAATTCCCGCAGTATGTCATTGGCAACCCTGATAGTCCTGGCGTTGGCCTGAAAGCCGTTTTGGGCCTGGATCATATTGACGAACTCGCTCGCCACATCTGCGTTGGATTTCTCCAGTGACCCGCCGTGAATAGACCCGGCGCCACCGATCATGGCCTGCGTCGCTACCGCGTCACCTGAGTTCGCCGAAGGAATAAAGTACCCGTTTCCGATACTTTCCAGACCTGATGTGTTCTGGAACAATGCTATCTGGACGGTGGCAATGTTCTTTTTGATACCGTTGGAGAAAGCACCGATGACTATACCTTCGTTACTAACCGAGACAGTTGAAAGACTGCCTGCCTCATAGCCGTCCTGCTCTCTTGCCACCGCCGTGGAGTTCCCGGCAAACTGTGTCAAGCCATTAAATTGACCCACGCTACCCAACGACGTCGCAATCGTTTGGGGATTCGACGTGTCATGCTTAAACGTCACCTTAAATTGGGCCGTGTCGGCAATCGTGGAATTCAAGCCGCCATAAGAACCATCGCCGGCATCAAATTCTATCCCGCTTATCCGCCGATCACTCTTGCCCGATATATCAATCGCCTCGATATCGCCGGTAATTGAAGTCAGCACCATATCCCACGTATTGGCGGTGCCAGTCCTGACAAATGCACCCGAAAGAACGTGCTTGCCTCCCTGAGTGTCATAAACCGTGATGTTGACGTTCTTGACCTCATCTCCGCCAACACTGGTTATCTCGAAATAGGCCGGCACCGTCAAAGAGTCACTGCCGTCGCTGGAACCCGTATATGACAGCGCTACGTCCGACTTGCTATAGCCGGAGGTGTCGTCGGTCACTACTATTTTACCGGCGCTCATACTGGCTGTTACATTACTGGCACCCAGTTGACTCTCGATATAAGTCAGTACATCGGACATTTTTGTGGTAGCGCTGACATCCAGGCCGGTCGCGTCGATCACCTCGGCACCGTCGGGTTTCCAACCCGTAACGTAAAGCTTGCCGTCCGTGTCAATTGTACCGAATGACCCGCTGAACTGATCGAGGGCACTAACCAGCGTCTCTGATGTCGCCGCTGTGCCGCTGCTTGTGGTAAAAGCCATGTTCGATGACAGCTTTTGTGTCTGTGTCGTGTCAAATGTCGCATCGGCACTTAAATTACCGGCTATCACTACTTCTGATGTGGCATTTGCCGCCATGGCCACATCATAGGGGACCATCACATTGCTGTTGCCGGCAGTCTGAAAGCCGTCACTTACGCCGACAGACCCAATACGCTGAACAAGATAACCAGTGGCAGGGTCAACGAAAGCCGAATTCGCATCAACCGCAAATGCGCCAGCACGAGTGTAAATGTTCTGTGACCCGTCGTTCAGCACAAAATAGCCTTCTCCTTCGATCGCCAGGTCCAATGGATTACCGGTACTGACGATATTGCCCTGCGTCATATCGGGGGAAATGCCGGCAATACCAACGCCGCTGCCCATCTGCTGAGGATTCGTACCGCCAATCGCGCTCGTGGGCTGTGACGCCTTCTTTATCGTCTGGCTCAGCAGCTCCGAAAACGTCATCCGGCTGGACTTAAAACCAGTCGTGTTCACATTGGCAAGGTTGTTCCCGGCTACGTCCAGCATCTTCTGATGGGCCTGAAGCCCCGTAACTCCCGATGATAGTGCACCCATTTCTGTCTCTCCTTATCTTGATCTATTCGCTTTCAGTTCTTCACCGATATAATGTCTTCCAGGCCGATAGCATAGCCGCCGGCCGTCAAAACGACCTTCCCGTCAATATTGTTATACACCTGTTCGACCACGCCGCTCGTAACTCCGGCGGAATCTGATTCATTCGGTCCGACAAACGATACATCCTTACCTATCAATGACATGGCATAAGCACGCTGAATACCGGCAAGCACATCCGAAAAACTCGTATTCATTGACTCAAGCTGCTGCAGTTGAGAAAACTGCGCTAATTGAGAAGCCATTTCATTATTGTCCAGCGGCTCAAGAGGATTCTGATTCTGCAGTTGAGTTACCAGAAGCTTCATATAATCCATCTGGATGTCACTTGCCGTGCTTGTCCCCGATACCGGATCCATAATCTTTCTACCTCACCAAAAACCAAAAAGCAGTCAACTTGTTCACTTATTAAACAGACACAACGGCATAAACCGCTCGCCAACCAGTTAGCAATCAGCGTGCCACATCAAAAACAACATAGACTCTGTGGAGGATAACCTGTTGGCTCTACAAAACTTAAGTCCGGCTAAGAAATTTGACAGGCCCGGCAATTCGACAATCCTCCGCGGACCGCCGGATGATTTCGCAGGATAATTCTTCCGAGACTACGGAAAATTCCACCGCTTTTGCCTCGATGCTTGCACCCGGTGTTCTTGTTGTCATATTTTGCGCCCACTAAACGAAGGGTCTGATAGGTTTCCCTTTGTCTTGACCAGGTGTCACTAAAGCGTCCCATAAGAAAGGACACTGCCCGACTGACCAACCGCAGAATATCAATAAGTCCCATAATGCAGCCTCCGTGTTGATTAAGTGACACTGAGAAGTCCCATAAGAATTGACACATGCTCACTGCAAATCCACCAGCGGCGGCCCGACGTTGAATCCTGCAAATTTTGCCCGATAAAGCCATCCCATAACGCCAATATATCTCCAAAGCGGACTACTCAGTGACATTACCGGCCAGTCCCATAAAAAATTAAAGTCGCCTCAGCTCCTCGGACGATTAACTCGTCATATTTTTGGCGCTATTATCATACGAATACACGTTTGACGAAAAACCCGTAAAGGGCAGGATGTTTTGGCTGGGGGCTGGGCCCCAGGGGGCCGAATGAGTTTACGCACAACCATCGCAGCAACCAGGGAAACGGAAACTCACGAATATTTCTTTGCTGAAGACTTCGCCGCATCGGTCTCTATGGTCGGCCGCAGCGAAGCAATCAAACACACGCTCAAAATAACCAAGCTCGTCGCACTCAGCCGGTGCAATCCGGTCTTGATAGTCGGAGAAACCGGAACCGGCAAAGAGCTGGCCGCCGAAGCAATACACTTCTTAAGACACCCGCAAGAACGATTCGTAGCCGTAAATTGCGCCACCCTGACCGCAAACTTGCTCGAAAGTGAACTCTTTGGCCACGTCAAAGGCGCCTTCACCGGGGCCGACCGCGAAAAAACCGGACTCTTGGAGCTCGCCGGCGACGGCAGCCTCTTCCTCGATGAAATAAGCGAAATGCCAATCGACCTCCAGGCAAAATTGCTACGCATTCTTCAGGAAAGAACCTTCCGAAAAGTCGGAGGCATCAAAAACATTAAATTCAATGCAACGATAATCGCATCGAGCAATCGCAACCTCCGCAAGGAAACCAATGCCAATCGCTTCCGAGCCGACCTCTATTACCGCCTCAATATCAGTCCTATAACCATCGCTCCGCTTAGATCACCCCGGCGAAGACAGGACATTCAACTTCTGGCCGAATACTTCCTCAAAACTTCCACTATCTGTCCGGAAAAACAAAACAAGATAACAACCCTGACCAAACTGGCTACCGAAGCCCTCCAGAAATACGATTGGCCCGGCAACGTCCGCGAATTGAGAAATGTAATTGAAAGAGCCATTCTTTACGAAACAACAGACAAAATCGGCCTGAGCAACATTGTGATTGACCCCGATGACCTCTGCGACGAACCAACGACCGGTAATATCAGGAACTACTCACTTGTAAAGGCCGAGCGGGAGCTGATCTCGCGGGCCCTTCAGGAAACAGGCTGGCAAAAAACACACGCCGCCGCCCTGCTCGGTATAACCAGGGCGACTCTCTATGCAAAGCTCAAACAGTACAATATCCAGAAGGGCTCAGGCATCGCAAAGCAATCCGATCCGCAAGCATCGAGAGCGTTCGCGTTCGAGCCGGTAGCTGCCGCGCAATAAATGCCCCGCTTAATTTCATTGACTCGCAAATCTCTGTTCATGTCAGAAATTCCATCGGCACGTCTAAAATTCTGACACTTTCTTGCAGCCCCGGAGCCACGATTAAAAAGTCCAAAAAGCTTTTTTCCGGCCCCAGGCCCCAAAATCCACACCACTTGGCATACCCTCCCAACTCTGGCATAGATATTGCTCATCTCTTGGGATTGTTGCAGGCCCACGCTTTGCAGTTCCAGCAAAGACGGGGCCGGTGCGATGCCGACGCCCACGTTGATTGTAAACGGCATTGGACGGCGAATCCCTTGTAGGGCGAAACTAAAAGTTATGTCAACAGAACAAGAAAACACTACTCCCGAAGAGCACCCTTCCGAAATACCAGAACACGCCAATATACCGGAAGACGCCGATATACCGGAAGACACCGATATACCGGAACACGCCAATATACCGGAAGACGCCGATATACCGGAACACGCCAATATACCGGAAGACGCCGATATACCGGAAGACGCCGATATACCGGAAGACGCCGAGCTATTCGCAGACGATGTTCACGAAGAACTCTCCGAGAGGCAAGTCTTCGGCGGAGACGAAGATTTTTACAAATCGCTCGAAGAGCACACCAAGCTCCGGAACCTCGCAACCGCCGGCGAACGCCCAAAAACCCGGACCCACCGTATGCACTTCTCAACCGTCCAGAAAATCCTCGTTGCCAGCATTCTTGTGATTGGAGCAACGTTGCTGTATATGGTGCTAAAATCTCCGCCGTCCCCATCTGCCGGCTCAGCATCAAGTTCCACCGACCAACCAACTCTGCCCGACCGACAAACAACCTCCTCCGAATCACCAGCGGAAGATTCGACACAGGTCACGCAGAAACAAACACAAAAGCAAAAACCTCTGTTTCAATCGACACAGGCGGTGTCTTTGAAAGTTGCTCAGGACTTCTACCAGCAAGAGGAATACGACAAGGCCTACGCCACTTATGACAGGCTCTGCCAAATTCTTCAGGCAAGGCGAATTGCCCCTGCAAACGCGGAGAACCACAAGGATCTCCTTTGGCTCAGAATGGCTCTGTGCCGGATGAAGTCGGGTGCACCCGAACAGGCTGAGCGTTTGCTGGACACGACTGCAAAAAGCCGCTCCTACGTTGTCAGACTAATGACCAACTATCACCGCAGCTGCTTACAAATGCAGAAGAAGCAGTACTTGAACGCCCGAACCAGAGCCTATCAGGCGATAGCCTTAATCGACGCAGTCGATACCAATAAAGATTTATCTTCGTCACTGCAAAGCGACTGTTACTTCCTCGTCGCCGAATCTATGACAAGAAATGTCCTTTCGCTCTGCCACGCCGATGCAGACCTCCCTTCAAAACTCTGGAGCAATTCCGCCGAGATCGACCCTTTTGCCGGCTTGAACCGCGAACAACTCAAAACCCTCCTGAACTCGGGTTCCGACTATCTAAACGAAGGATTGCTTGGCCCGCAAATCCGTAAGATCGAGCACGAGGACGGCTCGCCCCGCTGGTCTGTCGTTTGCAATGGGGCGCCGATTGAAGAGCTGCTTGCGAGATTTGCTGCAAACGCCGGCCTCGATATCACCTGGCCCCTCAGCAGCGCCCAGACCCCGCAAGGAAAACAAGGCACTGCCCGCAAGAAACCAGTGATTCTGTATCTGCCGGCAGCAACAACACAGCAGGTTATCGCAGTGGCAGCAGGGCAGGCTGGCTTGTTGGCCCGTATGCACCAGAGCAATGCGGTGAGTATTGTTCATCCCGATGGATACTCTTCACTCTCCGAACACATATCTCTGCTTAACCATGAAACTGTCATACTATGGCAAAGGTTCTTAATTGCTTTCCATAGCGACAAGCGTATCCCCGGTGCTCATTTTGCTCTCGGGCTTCTGCATGCCCGGCAAGGCAACACCGCAGAGGCAATCGCAGAATACAAGTTGGTGGCTAATCGTTTTTCACGGTCATCTCTGGCGCCGTATGCTTTGCTGCACTCGAGCAAACTAAAAGTGAGCCTGCTCGACTACGCCGGAGCCCGCTGGGACCTCAAGCAGCTCGTTGAACAATATCCCGACAGCGAGATAACCAACCGCGCTTATGTATATCTCGCTGAGAACACCGCAAGAGCAGGGCCCCAGCTCAAGAGCGAAGCTGCAAGGCTCTATCGCAAAGTCTATAATCTTGGCTTCTCATCTCAATCACAAAGCACCGCCGCCTTTGGAGCCGGAAAGTGCTACTTTGAGATGGAAGACTACGAAGCTGCCGCAAAGTGGCTGACCCGATATATCGACGCGGGCGCCAAGCAAAGCAATAAAGACCTCGGGTCCGCTTATTTGCTCCTGGGAAAGACTTATCTCGCTCTGGAAGAACCCACGCAAGCCTGTCACGCCCTTCAATATGCTCTGGCCCAGCAGCTCTCCAGAGGAGATTATGTCGAGACAGTCTCCGCCTTGATTAACGCATACCTGGGGCAGAAACAGTTCGTCCAGGCGCTGGACATATTGGAAGACATAGACTCCTGGCAGTTCTCACAGAAAGAATCGATCACGATACTGCTGCTCAAGAGCAGAATACTTCAGGAAATGGGCTTGATTGACAAGGCTGTCGCTGAACTCGGCGACAAGGTCGAATACATCTCTGACCCGCTGCTAAAAGCTCAAATATCCTTCGAGCTGACCAACTGCCACATTGCCAAAGGCCGGCTCGAGCTTGCCCATAAGAAACTGACTGAAATTCTCATCGCCGTCAAACCCGGACCACTGGCATATAAGGTTACACTCAAACTGGCCGAGGTTTGCTTAAGGCTCGGACGAAATGCCCAGGCAATCTCCGTCTGTTCGCAGCTTTGGGATTCAGCCGCACCACAACAGACCAAGCACCAAGCCGCAAAACTGCTGGCAACGGCTTACGACCGACAGAAAAACTACGACAAAGCTGCTTTAGCTCTTTTGGGCCAACCAAAATGAAAACGAAAAACGAGAACACAAAACAAAGTCATAGCCTGAAATCCCCGGGTCCCTTGACCTCCCAGCCTCGCCTCCGTGCTTTTCGCCCGGCCTGTCTGCTTCTTTGCCTGCTGATATACTTCACCGTAGCCGAATTCTCATTTGCACAACTCGACCCGAACAGCCCCCCGGCCGCTGACTCGCAGATAATACCAAACGATGCAAACACCCCGAAGATTACCATCGCCGCCGAACTCCCGCAGAAACAACAGCAAAAGGCACAAACCAACATCAGTACCGCTGCAAACGCATCCTCTCAAGCCGGCAAAAAACTGCCCGGCAGCAGCTTGCTCATTGCAAAAAGCCCCACTACCAACCTCGGACGCAAGCTCTGGCAGGCCAGAATCAGTATCGCCAGGAGCGAAGAGCAAAACAAAAGCAAAAAAGAGCTTCAGCAGATGATTGAACTGATCCGCTCCATTGAGCTCAAACAGCAAAATCATACCGCCGAGCCCGTCGTTGCAGTCGAACCCGTCCACCAAACCGAGCCAAACGAAACTACAATCGAGCCTCCAATCCGCGAAAAACCCGAAGAGCAGCAAGTCCAAACCGAGCTGCCGTCCGGACCGTTATCCGAGAAAACCATGCAAATCCTCAACAAGCAGTTACAGCATCCGGAAGAACTCAAGAACCCCTTCGAGCTGGCCGAAATCCTCTTTCGCTGCGGTCGCCTGAAAGAAGCTGCGATATGTTATCAGCAAGCTCTCGCCCGAACAGACCCAAACCAGGCCGACCAGAATCAAAACAACGCATGGACCCACTTTCAAATAGGCAACTGCCTGCGAAACGATGACCCGCCAAAGGCAATGGAAGCCTACACACAACTCTTAAAAGAACACCCCAATTCGCTGTGGACTGACTTGGCAAAAGCCCGCAGCAAGCTGATAAGCTGGTACAGGCAGGACAATCCCAGAACACTGATTGACGAAAACCGGCAGCAGCCGGCAGGCCACGAAGAAGCAGACGACTATATGTTGACCACAAAACACCAGTCCGAAACGGAGCAATCAAAAGGTGGATAAAACCGAAATAGACGAAGACCGGATTTCGCAGAGCAGCTCAATCGCAAACGTGCTGATAGTCGATGATGATCCCGAACTGGCTCGGTTCATGCTTAAGATACTGGCTCAAAAAGGTATTCGTGGAATAATCGCCCACAATGCAGAGGCCGCCATTGATTCTCTCGACAAGGCCGATTACGACCTTGTATTTACCTGCGACAGAATAAACCAACGGCCCGGTCGGCCCCAGGGCGTCTTCGACCTGCTGCGAAAAATAATGGCGGATTCGCCGGAAATGCCTGTGATTATGATGGCCGAGGCCGGGAAACAAAAAAACAATAACCACCGCCACATCGTCGAAGCTGCGGTTGAGGCTGTGAGGGCGGGCTGTTGCAACTTTCTCATTAAACCGCCCGACGCCGAAAAAATAGAAAGCCTGTTGGATACCCTGCTGCCCAACCACCCCGTCCAGACCTGCGATTCAGCCGAACAGGGAATTCGGACACTCTACCAGATCGTGGGCAAAAGCAAAAAGCTGCTCCAAACCGTCGTCCTGGCAAAGAAAATAGCCCCTACTTCCATGCCGGTCCTAATTAGCGGGGAGAGTGGAACAGGCAAGGAATTGGTCTCTTATCTCATCCATCACCACAGCAAACGCACCCAGGGACCTTACGTAAGAGTCAACTGTGCGGCGCTGAGCGACTCGCTTCTTGAAAGCGAGCTGT
>JAGMDR010000290.1 GCA_023128595.1 Planctomycetota bacterium
TACCACATCAACGTCCTGAAATAGCGCTTTAGCAGCTCACTTCGGGTGTAATGACCCCTCGGCACATACTGGGAGTAGTCTTCCTTGTAGATGAAGATGTCGCTATTTGCGAACCCCTCGTGGGCGTCTATCTTGGCCAGCTCGCTCGCGACGTCCTCGGCCACCAGGTACGGGACCTCAGCGGTCGGGTCGATTAGCTTGTGCGCAACTGCAAGATAAGCCACGTTGCGTTCTGCCGCTTCCTTCAAATCGCCGGCGTATAGTTCATGCTGGGCCAGCGCCTTATCCAGCAGCACCGCCGTCAAATCACGGATGTCCCCGAAAAACTCGCGCTCCTCCACGTCCTTCAACGTTTCGTCAAACTGAATGTGATAGAGATGCAGCAGCGTGTCCGATGTAACAAATAACGGAACCTCGATCATGTTGAGGTACTCGTAGGGCTTGACGATATCGTCGCGGTTTGGATCGAACCAGCCGAAATCGTATTCCACGACGGCGAAGCCGTTTTGCCGGAGCAGTGGCGCCGCACTCTCTATGCCAAGCCGCGCATCGACAGAGTCGTAGTTGCTGACGTGATTGAGGTCGAGCGGAAGCGTATAGCCCGGTGCATCCGGCTCGACGCCGGCTTCGTATGGGACGTAATACCTGGCAAGCCCTGTCTTGGCAAGCTCATCGGCTCCAGGTTCGAGCCACCTGTCGGCCAACAGCTTGACGTCATTCATATCCACGGCGCCGTCGCAACTGAAATCCGCCCCCCCGCACCAGTCCGGCTCGTTGCAGTCGGTTTCGAGCCAATGCAGGCCCAATGCCGCAAAACTGCCGAAATCTGTCGGCTTGTTATCGGGGACGAGCGAGACTATAAGGTCCTTTGTGATAGGGCCGAAAGAGGATTGTACCGTGACCATCAGATGTGAGCCGACTACCTGGTAGTCATGTGGGGTCTCGTCCAGCCAGACGCCCTTGACAGAAAAGCCGTCAGGGAGGAGGATGTCGAAGTAGGCGGTGGTCGTTTTGTCATAGGTTGGGAAGTATTTGCCTGTCCCAACTGCGTAGAAGAAGATGAGCTCCTTCGGCCGCTCGATGAGGTCGTGTTCGTAATTGACTCGGAAGACAGCGCCGATCTCGGGAAAAGGCCCTTGCCACTCGATCATCGGTATCGTCGGCATCTCCGGCAAAATGGTCGGGTACTTATCGCCGGTCCGGGCCCATTCTATTTCCACATCGTCCTGCCGGACACCTATGTTGCCGGCATCCGGGGGTACCGGAAACCTCATCGAAAGCACGTCCACAGGGATAGAATCGAATGTAAAATCACCTGTGAAGACGGCATGCAGTTCGTTACCGCATTGCCGAATCTCGACGTGCATGTCTTCCAAAGGCATGCTTGCCGGTGGCGGCACAGGGATAGGGTTTGCGAATAGAGCAGTGGTGGCTGCCAGAATTGTGGCCGACATAATAGTCAGATACTTCATCTGAGTATCCTCCCAAAAATATCCCATATCGTAGGAATTATACCACAAAGAGAGCGCAAATTCAAGTACAAGAGAATTTTTTGCTATTTTTTGCAACTTTTTTCAGCATACGGCGTGTCGGCTAAAGGTCAGCTCTTTCTAAAGCCGATATAGAATTTGAATACTTGCCACTTGATGCTCGCTGCGAGCACCAAGACTCGATCCACGGGATACGAGAGATGCCCTCAACGCAAACACAATCAGTCAACGAAAAGTTACTCACCTTGCCTTTGGGCCGGGCCGTCAAGAGCTTTCTCGATTACCTCACAGTCGAGGCCGGCCTGGCCGAAAACACCATTTTAGGCTACGGCCGCGATTTGAAAGGATTCCTCGAATTTTGCAAATCCGAAAACATCAGCCGGATAGAGCACCTAAAGCCGACCCTCATCCAGAACTACCTGCAGACTCTCGCCAAGAGCAGCAAAGCCGAAAGCTCGATGAAACGCTGCGTTGTGGCTATAAGAATGTTCCTGCGGTTCGCCAAGCTTACCGGGCGTCTCGAAAACGACTTCACCGAGCTGCTGGAAGGCCCGAAGCTCTGGCAAAGACTGCCGACCATCGCCAACAAGCAGCAGGTAATTGACCTTCTAAACGCCCCCTGTCCCGAAGAACCTTTTTACCTTCGCGATAAGGCAATACTCGAGCTGCTTTACGCCACCGGCTTACGGGCCGCCGAGTTGGCGGGCCTGAAAACCTCGGATTTGAATCTCGAGATTGGCTACCTGCGCTGCCTGGGCAAGGGCCGCAGAGAGCGTGTTGTTCCGGTCGGCAGAGCAGCCATCGCCGCTTCGGCTGACTATCTGAAGAACCTGCGGCCAAAACTGGCAAAGTCGGAAAGCTGTGATTTTCTGCTGCTTTCCCGAACAGGCTTTCCGCTGGGTCGTATTGAAATCTGGAGATTGGTTAAGAAGTATGCCGCGCGTGCCGGTATGCCCGGAAAATTGACTGTGCACACGTTAAGGCATTGCTTCGCGACCCATTTGTTGACAGGAGGTGCCGACTTGCGAAGCGTCCAGGAAATGCTCGGGCACGTTGACATAGCCACTACTCAGATTTATACACACGTTGACCAGGAGAGGCTAAGGAGCATTCACAAGAAGTTCCACCCAAGACCATGAAGAACCGCAATCACATCCGGGCCCCAAAACGCAGATATGACGCCTTCGAAGAGTCTTTGGCGGTCTCTGGAGCGAATGTCTGTGATAAATTATGAATCGCGATAAAACGAAGGTTGACGCCGATATACTTCGGGCTTATTATGGTAGCCAAATTGACGGTCAACATTTTCATTAGGGTCGTCCGGATGAGCACAAAGCGGCTGTATCTCGTAGTATTAGCATTGGTGATAGGGTGTCAATCCCCGATAATCGGGAGCATCGCTCGCGAGACCTCCTTCCCGGCCAAGGAGCCGTCCGAGAAAGTCGAGCTTGACCCGCAATTGAAACTCACCAGGGACGCCTTGTTTGATAAAGGCTCAAGCGACCAGATGCGCATAAACGCAGCCTCTGTGATGCTGCTGAGTGAAAGCTCGCTGGCCAGACAAATTCTGCTTGATGCCCTAAAGCAGGCTGAAAATGATGCTGTACGCAAAGCTGTGTGCAAAGCATTGATTCGGGCCGGGACCGGCCAGGAGACTCTAAATAACGTCGATGATTTTGTCCAGCCTCTACTTGGAGTCCTGGTCGCCGATAACTCCGCCACGGCTAAACTGGCCGCCGAGGCAACCTTAATCTTCGACTATGAGCATATCTCCGAACCGCTCGAACAACTGATTGCCAAGGCTTCCTTGCCTCTCGAAGCCAGACTAAACGCGATATACGCACTGGAACTGCATCCCGATATGCGGGCGGCAATTACGCTCCTGACGCTCGTTGACAGCCCTGATGAAGACCTGGCCGCCGAGGCGGAAAAAGCACTGCTCACGCTGGGGATACCGGCGGGGACGGACGCCAAAACCCGGAAGCAGATTATAAGGAACCTTGTACGCGAGGGTCCGGTGGCATTCCTGCGAGCACGGCTGATTCGCAAGGAAGCACAAATACGCAGCGCCAAAAGCGAATTGACCCTGTGGCAAGGGCGATACCTCCTGGCACTGGGCAATGTGTACGCTGGGATCAGTGATGACGCTGAGAAGGCCGAGTTCCTGACTAAGCATCTGAGTGGTCCTGAGGCCGTAGTTAGATTGTGGACACTGGAAAAGATTCGGCAGGACCGTGTCGGAACAAGACCGAATCCCAAACTGCCGGCTGAGGTTGGGCCCGTTTTGGTTAATCTGGTTTCGGACCGGAACCGGGACGTTCGGCTGAAAACAGCGGGAGTCTTATCTTTTATGACAGAGGTAGATTCAGCACGACACCTGCTGACGCAGCTTGAAGCTGAGCAGGACGATCAGGTCAAAACACAGTTGTTCAGTGCGCTCGGTAGTGCGTGCTACATCGCCTTTTTACCCAATTCGAAGATAAAAATTCCCCCGGAGATAAGAAAACAAACCCTCAAATGGGCGGTGAAGTACCTCGCCGAGCAAACGCCGGCAAAGGCACAAAAAGGCGCCGAAGTTATGAAAAAGCTCCTTGAGCAGGATGGATTGACGAGCGCTGAGACCGACCGATATCTCAGTTTGCTGGCGCAAAGATACCGCGGCCTTGAGAATGGCTCCGATGGGCCCCTCCGGGGAGAGCTGCTCAGTGCCCTGGCGGGCCTCTGTGCGCCCCAGAGTGTGCACAAGGCCCAATCAAAGAAACATTTTGGCCCTCTGTTTGAAGCAGCTTTAACTGACAAAACGGATTTTGTCCGTGAGGCGGCGGTAGATGGCCTTATCTATATTGACAAAGCAGCCGCCCTGAAAAGATTGAGAAAAGACTTTGTTAATGACCCCAGTGCCATAATAAGGAAGAAACTGATTGCCTTAGCTGCCGAGGTAGGCGGAAAAGAGGATCTGCTCTGGCTGGCGGGAAAAATAGGTTCAAACTCCGAAAGCGAGCCGGCCTGGCAGGCGATGCTCAAAATATTCAACGGCTCTGACTCTGCGGCTCTTGACGACTGGGTAAGCACATTCGCGCCCGAAAACAGCAGCACTCAGGCCTCTGATGCCCAGAAAATCACCTTTCTCGAGCTGGCCGAGAGAAAAGCCGTGGCTGAGAATAAGCCCAAAATGCTCAAGGATGTTAGAGAGAAGCTGGCTGAACTGTATGCTAAAACAGGTCTGTTTGAGCGGGCGGCCGACTATCTCGGGAGGTTGCACGAAGCCGCCTCAACTATCGAGGAGAAAAAGGCGATATTACCGGACTTACTCAATGCCTATCTGAGATGGCCGAAAATCGAACTCGCCGCCAAATTGATTGAAAACTCCCTGCTTATGGAGGATTTGGACCCAAACGATGTTCTGGTGCGTTCACTTGACGATTATCTCAGTAAGCCGCCCCCCGGGGCCGACCCGAACGCGGTTTTGGACGTATTAACCGAGATAAAGACCCCTCAAGCAAGACCACTGTGGCAGGAACGGTTGAGACAGTGGACAATCCGCTTTGGCAAGGCCATGACCCCTGGTAGGTCGGAACAAGGTGGTGCTTGATCGCGAATCGCTCTTGGACGAGGCATTTGCACGACAGCACGCCGGCGCAGGCAGACCAGATAGGGGTTCTTCCCGGGAAAAACGTGGAAATCCAAGAATTTTACAATTTTCACAGTTTTTTTGTTTTTTTTGGTTTTTTATGTTTGCACGTTTGCGGTCATTTCTATAAACTCAGGAGTTTATATTAAAAAGCTGACATAAATTACTGGTTCCTGTGCCGCGCCTGAACGCAAATCGGGCCAGGAACAAGGGGAATTGTTCGTATTTTCAGGTGTACGAACAAGTTAAGGTTGTTGTTTCTATTTATCTGCTTCACTGTCAGAGCGGTGAACAGTAGATTCCGTATCGCTGCTGTAGCTCAGTTGGTAGAGCGCGTCCTTGGTAAGGACGAGGTC
>JAGMDR010000291.1 GCA_023128595.1 Planctomycetota bacterium
TAACGGGTTGGACGAATATTTACAACAAAACTAACCCAACCCTCTTTGCCGCAAAGGTTTACGACAACAAACCACCCCAGACCTCTCGAAAAAACGAACCCAAAACGAACCCAATTCAAACCCAATTTCCCCTTCCCCAAACTTCGCCCCTTGCCCATTCCCCCAAGCGCCAACCCAAGGCCTGCCGTGCATTTTTCCCTCTCGCACATAAAAAGCAACTTACAGCCCGCCGGAAACAAAATTCACACCCGAACGACAGGACCAAAACCATCAAAACCTCCCAATCCCTCGAATGTCCTATCTGATCTCTTCGTTGGGCAGCTCTATTTTTATCCCCTCATAGACCGGCATTTTGTCCGGCAGGGCGCCTGCCTGGTCCATCAGCCTGCGAAGCTCGGCTTTAAGCTCCTTGACCTTGCCGGCGTATCGCCGATCATCAATCAGATTGCCTGTCTCACCGGGATCATCCTTCAGATTGTAAAGCTCTGCCTTGTATATATCCGGCTTGCCGTCGCCGTTGGGATAATGGACGTACTTCCACTCGTCCGTCCGTACGCCACGAACGTTCGGCGTATAAGGAAACTGTTTTTCGTAGTCATAGGAGTAGTACCACGACTTGCGCCAGCCCTTCGTCTTACCGCTGAGCAGCCCGTTCCAAGACCGCCCGTGAATGTTCTTGAGCGGCTCAGCACCGCAAATATCGAGAATACTCGGGGCCATATCAACATTGAGCACCATCTTCTCGATGACTATGCCCGGCCGAACCAGCTTCGGATACCGCACAAGCAGCGGCACGCGAATGCTCGCCTCGTGCATCGTTCGCTTGTCCGACATCCCGTGCTCACCCAAGAAAAAGCCGTTATCGCTCGTGAAAACCAAAACCGTGTTATCCAACTGCCCGGTCGCCTTGAGCGTCTCATAGACCCTGCCTATGCTGTCATCGACCGACTTGATCGTAGCGGTATAAGCCCGGACAAACTCGGCGAACTTCACCACACCCTCGGCGCTGGTATCGGGAAAGTCCTTGCGAAACCCGAATATCGGCCCGTAAATCCCGTGCCAGGTATTCAGCCGCTCCCGCACCCACCTCGGCTTGCTCTCCAGATTGAACGACGTCCACGGATACCGAATCTCCTGATCGTCGTAAATCGTCTCGTATTTCTTTTCCGGCGTAAAAGGCGTGTGCGGCGCCTTGTGTCCCATTATCAGCAGGAAAGGCTTGTCGTGCTTGCCCTTGAGCCATTCGACGGTCATATCCGTCACCCGATGCGTGTAGTAACCCTTCTTGACTATGCGTTTGCCGTTGATGTTGAAACTCGTATCGTAGTATTTGCCCTGGCCCTTGTGAGTAATCCAGTAATCGAACCCCGGCCGACGCTCGTCGCTCGCCTCGCCCATATGCCACTTGCCGATATAGGCCGTCTCGTAACCCGCTTTTTGCAACTGCAATGGATAGCTCCCCAGATCCGCCGGATAATCCGTGAAGTTGTTTGTAACCTTGTGCGCGTGGGCATAAAGCCCCGACAACATAGACGCCCGGCTCGGCGAGCACAGCGACGTCGTCACGAACATATTCGCAAACCGAGCACCCTCGGCTGCGATGCGGTCCATATTAGGAGTCTTCAAAAACGGATGCCCCTCACAGCTCATCATGTCCCAACGCTGATCGTCCGTCATTATAACCACCACATTCGGACGCCCACCCGTAACGGACCGCCCCGGCCGACTAATCTGACTGCAACCCTGAACAAAACCCAGCGACCCCGCCGCCAATACCGAACTCTTCAAAAAACTCCGCCGATCAATACCACTCATAATCGTTCCTCCCACAGATGTTTGTTGGATAACACATCGTAATGCCGACGCTGAACGTACCGCGCTTTATCGTACCGAAACCCCCGACCCGATGTCAATCGATATGTTCTTTCGTCTCTAAATTCGCCCCCCAACAATCAAGATTCTTCTATAGCTCACTTTTTGCCAATCCACTTTCAATCCGTTTAAGAAGCCATTTCGCTTTCTTGTTGGGGTTGCCCGCCATAAGAATGTTCCGAGCTTGAAAAGGCGCAACCAGCGTCACCTCCCACGGCCATTCGCCCAAATCACACAGGAGTCGTACGCCAGACGCCTTTGCGACCCCGTGAATACCAACTGAGACGTCGTCCGCCGCCAGCCTGGCCCGATATCCGGTCATCTCAATCTCAAGCGCGCCCGTGCATACCTTAAGTAGACCAACATCCTCTGTAAGGAGTTTCACCTTGTCAAAAGAACCTGAGCTCTCAATGAGGACGTAGATACATTCCCAATTCGGCTCAAATAGTCGGTTCGGTCGCGACCGCGCGGACCGTATCAAAATCAGTTTTGACAGATGCCCACTAAAAAATAAAAGAGTAAAACCGAGCAACATGCACAAGACCCAAGCGTAATCCCAGATGTCCATGCCCCCGGCTTCTGGTCTACCCGCCTGGCCTCTTGCTGCCAGTAACACCCCCGCGATACACAATAAGCCGAACCATCCTACCAGGAACACGAGTGCATAAGGCCGCCAATTCCTCCTCTCATGGAATTCGACCGGCCGAACATACGATCCCTCAGACCAATTCACCTCCCCCGGCGCCCCCTCGCCGAACCCTATATGATGCTCACAAAGTCCTTCCATTTGTCCGTCCCCGCGTTCAACAATTCTTGTCCTATCTTTCCTGCCCTTCCAGCACTGCGGCCAAAAGGGGCTTCAATTTGCGTATCGCATTGCCCCGATGCGAGATTGAATTCTTCTCCTCCGAGGTCATTTGAGCAACCGTCTTGCCCAGCCCCGGCACAAACACAATCGGATCATACCCGAACCCGTTACTCCCAATCTCCCTGTCGATTATACCCCCCTCCAGCGTCCCTTGAGTCTCAAGCAACACCTCTTCCGGACTCGCTAAGCAAAGACAGCAGACAAACCTCGCCGTCCTTTTCTCTTTCGGCACATCTTTAAGAAGCTCCAGCACCTTCGCAATATTGCGATGATCGATCAGCGTCCTGTCCTCGCCTTGAAGTTTCTCGCCGGAGAACCTCGCCGATTTAACCCCCGGCTCCCCCCCCAGCGCATCGACAACCAATCCCGAATCATCGGCTATAGTCCAAAGCCCAGTCGCCTTGGCATACCCCAAAGCCTTCTTTCGAGCGTTCTGAGCAAAAGTAACCCCATCCTCCTCAACTTCCTCAATCCCCGGAAAATCTGAAAGCCCCACCCACTCGACATCCGCATCCAGCATCGCCCTTAGCTCACCGAGCTTACCCGGATTCGTACTCGCCACAACTATCTTTTGTTTCATCGATTTACTGGCCGTCTCGATCGCTCCTCTCGTTGGAACTCCCCATATTGAACACCGGATTCCACGCGGGCTTTTGCTCCGTTAACAAAATCGGCTTATATCTTAAAATAGACGACTGTTCTCAACTCCGCAATCTCTCCATTTCTTTTCGAATCTCTTCAATAACCTCAGTGTTGTGTATCTTCTTCTTATTAGCTTCCTTAATCGATATGATGTAGAAAACCTCTCCCCCATATTTCTCTCTGAATTTCTTATGTGTAGCGCGTTGTATTGCTTCTTCTTTGAAAATTTGAGGGATATGCGAAACATCTCCTGCTGGCTTAACTTGAAGCCCAATGTATTTATCTTTGATCTTAATAAAGAAGTCGACATTATATAAGCGATCCCACTCATCCGGCGCTGGCTCAACCTTTACCTCCAATATTTTCTGTAGTTGACCATATATGGTCTTTATCTCGGTCATATATCCGTCAAATGTTCTACTTATGACCATATTCCACATGTATTCGATGCAATCCTTTTCTGTAATCTCTTCGACTTCTGCAGAAATCACTTCTGTTATTTTGACGTATAGTTTTTTCCCCAGGTCCTCGATATGTTCTCTTGACCTTACATTAGAGAAATAATATTTCTCCCAATCCTCTATAGCCCTTGGGCCGCATTTTCTAATTTCTTCGGATACAGCGCCCACGTTTCGTTTAAAATTCAATTGAAAACGATTCATAGCGCTGTTCAATATCCATTCTTTCGCCATTGCTATCCCTTTCTGGCAGCTAAGAACTTCGCCCGAAACCTATAATCCAGGGAAGTATCAACATCAACCAGGCCCCTTTTTATCAGATGAGCGTTCAGAAACGTTTTGTTTTGCAAATACAAATAGCAAAGCAAGCGGTTGCGGTCATCGTATTTCATTGTGTCAAACTTCATAAAGACCTTTTGCCTGCGTGTCTTGTCCTTCAAGAAAGCCGTCGCTTCGCTCCTGGTTTCCGGCCTTGTCTTTATTCCCAACAATCTGACATTAAGCCCATCTCCGACCACAACCTCTTCAGGGGACACCACTTCTCTGACAGTGTAATAGGTCTCTCTTTTCGAAGAACGATTGTTGATTCTTGATCCGAACTGCAGCTTTCTTGGGTCGACCTTCTTGTCGAATTCAACCGGGTCTTTGAAAACATAGGGCAGTTCCTCCACACGCAACTTGTAATCTGTCCTTAGTTTATCCGCCGTGACTATTTCAAACTCCGCGTCTTTGAACAACATCTCCTGCCCGATGCCAAGTTTGTCCTTCATCAGCGGCAGAAAGTCGGGATTGACCTCATAGCCGATAGAATTTCTACCCAAATTCCTCGCCGCCAAAGACGACGTCCCGCTGCCGAGGAATGGGTCGAGAACCGTATCACCAACGAAGCTGAACATCTTGATTAAGCGACGTGGAATCTCCACTGGAAACATCGCAAGGTGCTTGTCTTGTTTCTCGCCGGCGATGTTCCAGTGGCCCGTGAAGAACCGGTTCCATTCTTCGATGGTCATTTTCGACTGTTCCTTGATCTCTTTGCTAACCTTCGGCCCGGTGCCATGTTTCTTGAACAGCAGGATGAATTCGTAGTCAATTTTGAGGATTCCGTTTCTTGGATGGGGGAACGAGCCCATTATTGTTGCCCCGCCCGTGGTATTGCACGTGGTAACCTTCTGCCAGATAACGGCCCCCATATAATCAAAACCTCTTGTCTCACAGAACTTTATAATCTCGGTTCGGATAGGAATTACCTTGTATCGCCCATAATAGACAAACCGGGCAAACTGGTCCCCGATGTTAACACACAACCGACACCCCTTTCTTAGCACCCTGTGGCACTCGTTCCAAACCAGATTGAGGTTGTTGATGTATTCTTCGTAACTGTCATCAAACCCTATCTGACTGCCATTTCCATAGTCCTTCAACTGCCAGTACGGAGGTGAAGTAATAATCAGATGGACGGATTCGTCGGCCACGTCGGCCATGAATCTCGAATCGCCAATGATTATCCTATGATGCGTCATAATCAGCTCATCAGTTTCTTTAGCAGTGCTCGCTGGAAGTGGAGGCGGTTTTCGGACTGGTCGTAGATGATTGAATTGGGCATCTCGGTTACTTCGTCGGTAATCTCGAACCCGCGTTTGGCCGGCAGACAGTGCATAATCTTCACATCGGCCGGCGCGGCTTTGACTAACCCGGCGTTTACCTGGAAACCGGCAAAATCCGCCTGCCGCTTCTGCTTTTCATCCTCCTGGCCCATACTCACCCACGTGTCGGTATAAATCACGTCGGCCTGGGCAACAGCCTCGCCCGGCTCATTCGTCTGCCGGACACTGTCCGCTGCCATCTGGTTCACCTTTTCGATAGTCTCGGCGTCGAGCTCGTAACCGGCCGGCGAAGCGACTATCAGCCGCATACCGAGCTTGCCGCACGCAAACGCCAGCGACCGCGCAACATTATTGCCGTCGCCGACGTAGGCGAGCCTAACGCCCTCTATCCGCCCGCAGTGCTCGCGAATCGTGAGCACGTCGGCCATCGCCTGACACGGGTGCGACCAGTCCGTCAGAGCGTTTATCACCGGCACCGTCGCGAACTCGGCCAACTCGGTGACCGTACCGTGCTCGAACGTCCGCGCCATTATCCCATCCACGTACCGGCTGAACACCCTGGCCATATCCTTAACCGGCTCACGCTTGCCGATGCCCCCGATGTCCTCGGGCTTGACGTAAATCGCACCGCCGCCCAAGTCCGTCATAGCAAGGTGAAAGCTGATGCGCGTCCGCAGGCTCGGCTTCTCGAAAAGCATCGCCAGGGTCTTGCCCGACAAACATAAATCGTTACCGCCGCCCTTGTACAAACTCTTCAGGCTCGCACTTAGCTCCAGCAGCTCGGCCAGCAGCTCCGCCGGACAATCAATTATTGATAGAAAATCTTTCATTTTTCTCTCTGCCATAGAGAACACCACCAGTGTTTCGTCACCTGCAATTTTGTGAGTGAAAACCTGCGGTAAAACCGCAGGCTAAATATAGATTGCTTCGCTTCGCTCGCAATGGCACTTACCAATTCAATCTTGACAGAGTACTAGTCCTTTTGATTAATCAA
This sequence comes from Planctomycetota bacterium, assembly GCA_023128595.1. Lineage (GTDB taxonomy): Bacteria > Planctomycetota > Phycisphaerae > Sedimentisphaerales > Anaerobacaceae > DAOVRL01. Next base: position 6,439 of record JAGMDR010000291.1, read on the forward strand.
AAGG
>JAGMDR010000292.1 GCA_023128595.1 Planctomycetota bacterium
GGTTTGATAAAAGGCTGGCGCCTCAACGAAACCGCCTTTTGCTGATAAGCATCCATCTTATTCGCACGACCGCAATCTCCCTGCCCCCCTGTTCGAGGGAGGGAGATTGCTTGTTTTGAAGCTAAAGAGCTTCGCCGATGCTGCCGGGCCGGTCAAACACCACGCCAAATAACGAAAATTTGGCATGTCGTTTGAAGCAGCCCTACGTATTACTAATTCGACAAGGTCACGGCTTCGGATAAGGGGGGTGAAAAAAATCGCTGATTCATCAACTGTCCACTACGCGTAACTGACCGCTCACGTTTGCCGCTATTTCGACAGGCTTACCTTCCGGAAAATGCTTTGCAATGTGCCGCAGAAGGGAGTATAATACCAATGATACCACAGCGTGGGTTTGTCGGCTTAGAAAAACGGGTCATGGAGGGCAACCGGGCAAAATGGGGCAGCAAATGAAAAGGAACATCCAATTCCGAAACTGCCGTGCTTGCGTCAGATTCCTTGATCTGGTCATCCTTACTCTTTTGATGCTGGTGGCGTGTCCAGCCGGCCTATCGGCGAAGCCGGTGGGCGCCGAACAGGCCGAAAACGTAGTCAGAGGCTGGCTAAAGACCTATTCACAGCCTCTCGGGGCCGCCCTTGGGAGGCAAATCGGGCATATTGAGACCTTCACGGGCGACGACGGAGAGGCAATTTACTATGTTGTCTATCTCAAGCCGGCCGGCTACGTGATCGTCCCCGCCGACGATTGCTTAGAGCCGATTCTGTGTTTTGTCGAAACGGGCCTCTACGAGGCGACCGACGCGAAGCCTCTGGCGGCGCTGGTCAGTCGGGACGTGCCTGCCCGCATCGCTGCCGTCAGGGCCTTGCAGGCCGCAGCGGGTGGCGGTATTGGGCTGCAAAGGCTCATCGACGACAATACCGCCTTGCAGGAGACTGTTAGTGATGCTCAGGCCAAAAGGGGCCGGCTAAGTGCCGGCGGTTCTTCGGTAACTATAATGGGGTTGCCCGGCGTCTCGGACATCCGCGTCGTGCCGCTTACGCAGAGCACGTGGGGCCAGACGACTATCGGTAGTTTCATCGGGGGAATAAGCTGCTACAACTACTACACCCTGCCTTACGGCCTCGGCCACCCGGACAATTATCCCATCGGATGCGTGGCCGCCGCGATGTCGCAGTTGATGCGATACCACGAGCACCCGGTCGGGACTTACACTTGGAGCAATATGCCGCTTCAACCCGACAACGGCATAACGCCGACCCAGCAACGGGCCATAGGTCAACTTTGCTATGACGCCGCCCAGTCGATCGGCACCGTCTATGGTCCCGGAGGCTCATCGGCGTCTTTGAATGATGCCGACGAGCGGTTGCCAGGCACCTTCGGCTACAGCAATTCGATTATTGCCATGTACCCCACAGTCGGAATTGTCCTCAATAATATGGTCAATTCGAATCTCGATGCCGGTCTGCCTGTCTTGTTGGGTTTCGACGGGGGCGCGGGCGGGCACAGCGTTATATGCGACGGATACGGCTACAATGCTTCAACCCTCTATCATCACCTGAATATGGGCTGGAGCGGGCACGACAATGCCTGGTACGCACTGCCGGTGGTCGATGCGTCTTCCTACTACTATGCCATCAATACCTGCATATACAATATCTTCACCTCCGGCTCGGGTGAGATCATCAGCGGGCGAGCTATCGACATCGTAGGCAATCCGATCCCGGATGTGCAAGTAACGGCGACGCCGACCGGCTCGAGCCCGCGCTACGCAAGCACAAACGGCAATGGCGTTTTTGCCGTGACCGGCCTGCTTTCGAACAAATACGTCGCATTAACCGCGTATAAGCCGCCCCACACCTTCGCAAACAGAGGTGTTTCGACGGGAAGATCCACCGACAATTCAACCTCATCAGGCAATGTATGGGGCGTTACTTTTGTCTCCACAAGCAACACGCCCCCCACCGCATACGCCGGCTCCGAATGGGCACTGGCAGGGACTACCAAGAGCATCAGCCTTTACGCCACCGATGACGGCCACCCGAATCCTCCGGGCCGAATCACCTACAAAATAGTGGTCCTGCCGCTCCACGGCTCGCTGAGCGACCCGGCCGGGGGCAAGATAACCACCGTTCCCCACACGCTCGCAAACTACGGCAATACGGCCAACTACTGGCCCTGCACATACTACAGCGGGCCGGACACCTTCTATTTCGCAGCCAACGACGGCGGCACACCGCCCGAAGCAGGCGACTCCGACCCCGCCGCCGTCACTATCGACGTCGAGAACACGGTCGTCACTACCTTTGCACCACAAACGCATAGTGCGGCACCCTGGCCGTTCGGTACAAGCTGGGATGACAGCAGAACGCAGGTGATTTATCTATCCAGTGAAATAGGTGGCCCCAAGACGATTACGGCTCTGGCGCTGGACGTTTACGAGCGGCCCGGCTACCCAAATCTCAACTACTGGACAATTCGGATGAAGCACACCACCCGAAGTGCATATAATTCACCCCCGTACTTCGAGACCGGCGGCTGGACGATCGTCTACTTCGGTCATGAAGGCTGCCCAACTACCGGATGGTACGAGTACGAGTTCCAGACACCCTTCGAGTACAACGGCACCGGCAACCTGATGATAGATTTCAGCCACGACAACAACGGGAACAGCGGGCCGGATTCCGACGGGTTCTGCACCGCCACCCAGACCTACGAAACCCGCGTTGTGCTGGGGTTTTCCGACAGTTGGCACGGCGACCCAACGAGTTGGAACGACGATACCTTCTACCCGTATTATCCATACTGGGCGACGGCCGTGCCGAATATCAGGCTCACATCGACGATCACTGCTGAACCGATACTTGGCGACATCGTGCAGAATTGCAGCGTTGACATAGTTGACCTCGTTGTCCTTTGTGACTCCTGGCTCAGCAGTCCGGGGGATCCCGATTGGTACCCGGCTTGCGATATCTCGGACCCGCAGGATGACTTCATCAACGAGCTTGACTTCGCCGTCTTTGCAGAACACTGGGGCGAATCCACCGAGTAGCATCGCCGGTCAAATCCCGAACGATCTCCGGTGTCGCGGTGAATGATACGTGGTAACTGCGGGTTTTTGGCCCAAAAACGGCTCTTATCGGATTTTTTCCTTAACATCCATTTCTTTGCGGCGTAGCATATCGTGAACATTGGATGTCGCGGAGGAGTGGTGGTCCTGCCCACCACAGAATGAGCCAACCTGTCCGGGGGGCATAGAGGAAAAGACACTTCTGAAGGCGAGGCCGGCCTACTGCTTGATCCAGTCGCCGCACCATAGGACGGCAACGTTGCGAAATCGGAGATCCGCTGGGGCCAAAAGCAAGCCATAATTCTCGATTCTTGATGCTCGATGCTGGATACTCGAGACTCGATGCTTGATGGGCACAGCTTTTTACGGGGTCTGCTGAACCGCGAAGAAGGGCGGTTTCTGTACTGAAAACCGCGTTTTCCTACGAAATCTGTCCTCACAGCGAAATTTTTTCAAAGAATCGTTACATTTGTCGTGCTATCTCTACATTTGTAGAGTATTCTTTACAGATGTAAAGGCTCTCGATGCTCGATGCTCGTGGGAATGAAGGCCGTAGCCAAGGTGGGTATTTGTGACAAGACTTTTGCAAAACTCGTCTTAGAAATAGAAGCGTTGTTAGGGCAATTGTGAGGAAAGACTGATGGCGAAGAAGAATCGCGAATTAACAGAAGGCGAATGGGCTATCATCCAGGCCGTCTGGGCAAAGGAACCCTGTGCCGCTCCGGATGTTCAGGAGAGCCTCGAAGCTGAAATAAACTGGAGCTACAACACGGTCAGGACAATGATGAACCGGATGGTGGCCAAGGGGCTGCTGAGGACAGAGCGGCTTCGCAACCTGATCCTCTACCGCTCGGCTATCACGCGGGCCGAGGCGCAGAGCGGGGAGGTTATGCGCGCGATAAGGAGGGCGTTCGACGGCGCGCTGACCCCGATGATGCAGTTCCTGCTGGACAACAATAAGCTCTCGGCGGACCAGTTGAAGGAGCTGGAGGCCCTGATAAAGAGCAAGAAAGCAGAAATGGATTGTAACGAATAAAGGCAAATGGCGTCTTAATAACAGGAGATATTGGTATGAACGCCATAATAGAGCATATCAATTCGGCCGGGTACGCATTTGTAGGGTTTGCGGCGGCGATGCTGATTCAGTCGGGCTTACTGATTCTGCTCCTGCTGCTGGCCGATTTTGCGCTGCGCAAAAGGGTCCGTGCGGTGTTTCGGTACTGGATATGGATGCTGGTCCTTGTCAAGCTGCTTTTGCCGACGTCGCTATCGGGTCCGTTCAGTCTTGGATACTGGTTCGGCGATGAGATTGCGTCTGTCGATGTCAGCCACAGCAGCTCCGAGGCGCAGCCGCAAGCAGGCGAGGCACCGGTCCTGCCCCATATCATAGACCTCTCAAAGGTCCGGCCGCCAGTGTATCGGCCATCGGTAACACCATCGCCGGGCGAGACCGACCTTGCCCCGGTCGAATCGATTGCTCCGCTGGCCGTCCCGGCGGTACCGATCACGTGGCAGGGCGTTGTGTTTCTTCTCTGGCTGGCTGTCGCGGCCGGTATGCTGCTGTTATTGGGCCAGCGGGCGATCTTTGTACGAGGTCTCGTTGCACAGGCGAAAAATGCAAACCGACCAATGCTCGATACGCTCGATCAGTGCCGCAAGAGTATGAAGATCAAAAGACTGGTGAGTCTGAAGGTCTCGCCGAACGCGACCAGCCCCGCGGTCTGCGGATTATGGCGACCCGTGATTCTGATACCGCACAATATGCCGGCCGCTTTAGGCTCGGCGGATTTGCGGGTGGTCTTGCTGCACGAGCTGGCCCACATCAAGCGCGGCGACCTCTGGGTCAATCTCATCCAGACCCTTCTGCAAATTGTCTATTTCTACAACCCGCTGCTTTGGCTTGCCAACGCTGTGATCCGCAGGGCCCGCGAGCAGGCAGTTGATGAGGCAGTCCTCGTGGCGATGGGCGAAAAGGCATCTCAGTACCCGCAGACCCTGGTGAGCGTTGCAAAGTTGGCATTCAAACGCCCGACCCTTAGCCTGCGGCTGATCGGCGTAGTCGAATCCAAGAGCGCACTTACCGCCCGAATAAAGCGCATCCTAAATCGCCCCATCCCCAAGTCCGCAAAGCTCGGCATCCTGGGCCTGGCACTGATAGTTATTACCGCAGCAATCCTACTGCCGATGGCAGGAGAAAAGGTAGAAATCGGTGAGGGGCCTGAGCGTGAAATGACACTTACTTTGGGTTGGAATGGTGAGAAAGTAGAGATTCCCGCACCGGTGGTCTTTCCCGAATGGGGCAGAAAAACAGAAGAATACAAACGGTGGGAAAAGATAGGTGACGCTCGGACTTTCACGACCTATGACACAGAAGGTTACAAATATGTGGCACACGCACTTGGTTTTTCGACAGATAGCAATGGTGTACGGCACGAGACTATTCCAAATGTTCAACGATTTCGGCCTGATGGGACTCTCGAAGTGGATACTACCTACAGTCCGGATGGAAGGCCGTGGGATTGGCGGTTGTATGACAAGCAAGGCAGAAAAAAGGTCTATGCGGCTAATTACCCTGGGGCAAGAGATCAAAAGGGAGGCGTCGTATTCTACGGCCCAGACGGCAAGGAGGCTAAAGAGTGGCAGGTCAGTGAATTTGACGTTGTCTATGGCGAATTGATTACGGATCCAAATGGGCGAAGGTATTTCTCTCACTATGAAAAGGAACTTATTCACTCGCCATACCCTGAAACATTTGTTGCGAGGCTACCTAACGGCGTGACGGTCGAGCTGGTGGGGGTTTGTGAGCATCCGAGTGAAGGCAAGCAGTGGTGGAAGCCAGATGGAGATGAGCTTCTTGAGGTTCCTTATGATGAGATCGGTGGGAATGTTTATCCCAATGGAGATGAAAAATCTTTTGAGTTTGCTGTCAAGTTGAGGAATCTGCCGGCAGAACATGTAAATACAAAAGTTAGATGCGAAGAAAGCGTTGGCGGTACTGCGGGCGGAAGCAGTTCGCCGGAGAAAAACGGGAAATATCTGAGTGATTTCCGGTGGCTTGCGACAACATTTCCGAAAAAGCTTAAGGCGTGTACGGTGAAAGTTGGTGTTGCAGCGGGCCAATGGCAATCAGTGGCTGAGAGCAATGGAAAGGGGTTTGGCAGTCGTGGTAGTGAATTAGGCGGAGTGAGCTTTACAAAGGCATTTGAAGTTGAAGATGGGATCAGTATTACTGTGGCTGATGATATACTGGGCCGGCCTTGCAGGGTGGTGGCGATAACTAATGATGGTAAAGTGGCTAAGCCGGTGGGAAGTTCAGGGAGTTCTGCGGGCAAGGCCAGGCAAACGACCGCAAAGTTTAATAATATTTCTTTGTCGGACATAAAGGAATTTCAATTCCAGACCCGGCCTTATGAATGGGCTGAGTTTAAGAATGTTTCTCTTCGGCCGGGCGTAAAGACCGATGTGCAGGTTCAGGGTATGAGCGCTGAGGAGACAGGGCCGGCCAAACTGGCAGGATCCGGTTACGAAAAGGCTGAGGCCTCGAAGGACTTGAAAGTCAAGGTCGGGCCGACTACGTTCGAGGTCAATACCGTCGTCCGCTGGGACGGCAGCGGCAATCCCATTTTCGAGAATGGCCGGGGCCAACCGTTGACGAAGATCGGCTTCATGGGCCCCGATTACTCAAGGCAGGCGAGGTGGATGGATATCGCTAATATTTATTTCAGCCCCGACTCGGTGCGATACGACGTGCTCGAGTTGCGCGTGTTCGATCATCAGACTCGCGAGATGCTAAGCCCCAAAGGCCGAATCGGCGTCGGCTACGACGTGCAGCGATCGAGAGTTCAACTGCGCAGTATAGGCGCGCCGCTGCCGAAGGCCGTCGACGTATGGTTCCGGCTGCTGCACAACCCGGCGAAGGACAGACTCTCGAAGCTCGACGCCAAGCCCGGGGCCTCGGTGAAGCTGGACCGTGAGACCTTCTCTGTCCGCGTAATCAAGGGCGGCTCGTGGAGTTATTCGACCAAGCGTCCGCCGGCCAGCCCGACCACGCAAATCCAGTGGACCGACCACCGCCAATGGACCGGCCACCAAGAGGACGGCACGACAACCGTCGTTTTCGATTTCACTAACGTCCACCGAAGCATCTTCAGCGGCCCCCCTCGATACCAGATCTGCGCCGTCGCGGCCGACGGAAGAAGATACGTCCCCGACTTTCCGCACTTTATCGGTATTGTCAGCGGCGCAACGCAGATTGTCAATTTCCATCTCCCTGCCGAGAAGCTCAGCCGATTTGAGGTACGCCGTTTCCACGGCCGCGACAGGTTCTACTTCGACAACGTCAAGCTGCCCAGAATCCCCCGCCGAACATTCGCCCCCCCGCCGCCCGTGACCGTCCCCGTCAACGGCAAAAAAACCGAGTACACTTCAACCTGCCTCGATCCGATCAGCCTCAACGTCCACGTACTGCCCGGAATCGCAGCGGCCTCAGTGCAAGGCGGCAGCGGCACACGCCCGGCCCGAGTCTATCCCGCATCCGAGCCGCACGGAAATCCCGACACTCAAAGTACCGCAATCTACGATTTCCACGGCATCGAACTAAACCGCTGCTTTCTCACTTACCTCGACGACCAGGGCGCACCTGTGACCAGCCGATCGACAAACAGAATCGCCCACGGCGCCCCAGCCCGCCAGTTCGCAGGATACGAAAGAGTAGAAATCCCAATAGAAAAAATCGCCCAAATCCGCCTGTCGCTTACTGGGGACGATCCGGCACAGACTAACGGCATCCGTCCCCGGGACAAAACAGTTCGGGCCCGACTATCCGGGCGAGTAGTGGACGAGCAGGGCAAACCTGTAGAGGATGCGCAGGTCGCCCTTAGCACTGAGACAATAGGCGTGAGGATATCGAACGGAAAGCTCGAGCCGATCCGCAAAGATGTCGAAAGCAGGATTGTCCAGACGGATTCGCAGGGCAGCTTCAACCCTGGAAGGAAGCCGGGCGGCGGTTTCGATTTAGTCGTTGCCTGCGATAGAGGTTTCGCGTTTGTGAAATCCGAGGACTTCGCGGCTCCGTACGAAATCCGGATCAAGCCCTGGGGGCGCATCGAAGGGCAGTTAGCCCCGGGCCGAGAGGCAGCCGACAACAAAATGTGGCTCGCGTCGCTTCCAAATCCGACCTGGTTCATACACAAACGAGAATGCCGTTATGAGACAATGTGCGACGAAAGCGGGCGTTTTGCTTTCGAGAAAGTGCCTCCCGGCTGGGTCGAGGTTGGCTATATGACTCGAATGGGCGAGAACTTATACTCGTACACGTGCAGAACGCCGGTTGAAGTAAAGATGGGTCAGACCGGCCAACTGACACTTGGTGGAAGAGGTCGGCCCGTGATAGGCAAATTCGCACCGCCCGCCGGCTATGACAAGCCTATATACTTCGGCGCAGGGCTGCGGGCCTTGGTCACAGTACGCCCCAAAGCGCCTCGGCCGGATGACTATGACCGGATGACCGAAGAACAGCAGCGCCAATGGCGTGAACAATGGCGCAAGACAAGCGAATACGAGAAATTCCTGGATGCCGGGTGGCGCAACAAGAGCTGGCGACACTACACGTTCGATATACACAGCGACGGCTCATTCCGCATCGAAGACGTCATCGCAGGCACGTACGACCTTACGGTTTGGCTCGAAGAACGCGACACTGGCAAAGGACCACCTAAGGAGTTCGCCAGCTACTACGGCACTATCGAAGTGGCTCCAATCCCCGGCGGCCGCAGCGATGAGCCGTTGGACCTCGGAACACTTGAGCTGGCGCTCGTTGAGAAAACATCCCCAGACAAAACAGACTCGACTCAACCTAAGTTCTCGGCAACGCTGCCCAGCGGCGTCGCGGTTGAGTTGATCGGGCTTTGCGGGTATCCGAGCGAAGGTAAGAATTGGTGGCGGTCGGACGGAACTCTGCTGACGCAGGCGCCGTTCGGCGACACGGGGTCCTGGATTCCTGTGACGAAGGAATCAAAGAGTTACAAGTTTGCAGTTCGGCTGCTGAATCTGCCGGTGAGAGATGGCAGCACGACGTTCAATTACAAGCACAGATATTCGGCCGGCAGGACTCACTATTTCAGCGGTTTCAAAAGCGTCAATGTCGAGGCCGGCAGTCGGACCTGCAATGTGCCGATCATCGAGGTACCCGTTGTCCCGCCACAGCAACAGAGCACCAACTTCGGTTTCGCAGTTGCGGGTGGAGAATGGACGACGGCCGCTACTATTTTCA
>JAGMDR010000293.1 GCA_023128595.1 Planctomycetota bacterium
CGTGTTATCGCCACGGACCTCAACGGCCGGACCCATCGCCTCGATGGGCTCGAGGGGGGACTCTCACCGGAGGGCGGTATAAGTCAATATACGTATCGAACGAAGAAGCCTCTCAAGGAAATTGCAAGTTTCGCCGCCCAGACCCAGGAATTCCAATGGGCCGAGTTCAAGAACGTCTCCCTCCGCCCTAAACAAGAGACCGCGGCTCCCGCTGTCAACAGCGCAAGGCCACATCGAAAGCGATATTTCGTCACGCTGGTTGCCACCGACGGCGGCGTGATCCTCGGCGGGCGGAAACTGACATGGGAGCAAGTGACCGAGAAGCTGAAGAATGTGCCCGAGCGGGGTATCACTGTTCTGGAAGTCGGGGTGGACCAGGCGATTTTGCCTGAGGGTCTTCGCGGCTCTGCCATGCTCGAATGGGTCGCCGGACACGAGGACTTCCAAAGGGCAGGTGAAGTGGTCCGAGAGCTTGGATTTGAGGGCTTGAGCAATGTCGGCGTCGATGACATCGATTCGAGGCGCGGGCCGGTATCGGTGCGTTTGCAAGATGCGCTGCGATTCGGGGGACAAATACCTGTTAACCTGGAGTCGTTTGAAGAGCAACCACTGCTCAGGACCAAATCAATCGAGTTTGGAAAAACGGATACAGACGTCCACGCCGTGCTCAAGGCCATGGTAACATCGTATCCCAAGAAGAGCTGGGAAATAGGAGTTCGCCTGCTTGATGGTCAGGGCAAGCAAATTACCTCTGTAGTCAACACCTTTGAGAACAGTGGCTACGCGGTTGGGTACCCAATTCATTCGCAGGAAGAAATGAATTTCTCGTTTGGACAGGCCGCGAATTTGGCAGATGCCAAAAGGTTCGAGGTCAAGCTAAGGGAGTTCACGAACGAGCTGGCAGCAGGCAAAACCGCTGTGCAGGTCAAAGGCGAATTAGTATCTTTTGCGCAGGAATGTGTTACAAGGATTATGCAAGCCTGTCATCAGGAGCAGCCAAAGCAAGACTATACAAATTATATCACTGAATCTTTGATTTATCACATAGATTCTAATGATTTAACGGCAGAAAAAAAAGAGCGCCAAATTAAAAGTATAATCGAAAGCATAAAAGAACGCTTCGACCCTAATCTTGGTCACAATTTAGCTATACGAGGTTTTAGCGACAGAATGATCGTCGTGGATATCTATAACAAAGAGAAAAAAACCGATGTGCAGGTTGAGGTTGAAAGCCCGGGTGGAGATCGGGGCGGGCAGGAACCGCCGGCAAACAGCATTCGTGACGTTCCTGCGATAACAAAGATGGCACAAAGCGTGGTTCAGATAGATGTTGTGGCGGTCGAAGTGGTCGGCAAGCCGGAAATGGACGCAGAGACCACCGCCGTACTGAAGAATATCCTGGGAGACAAAACAGCCCCTGGTGACCCAGAGATGCCCGCGAACAAGTCCGCCCTTGCTGCCGAGGTGTTGTTGAGAAAAGCCGTCGCTGCCACCGATGTGATTGAGGACGCATCGGGTGGGAATAAGCGGGTGACGGAGGAAGAATTCAAGGCCGTGGTTGAGACACTGGTTTCGAGGGGCTACATGAAGATTCTGATGAACCCGACTCTTCAACTGCTCAGCGGCAAGACGGCCAAGATCAAATCTTCAAATGGCTCAGAGGCTGCAGGAGACTCATTTGAGGTCACAGCTCGTGTGCTCGACGACGGCTACATAGACCTTCAGGCAAGAGCGGTCCTCAACGAAGAATCTACACCCGCCGACCAAAACAGCCCACCGCTTCTCAGCAAGCGGGAACTCTCGACCACGGCCCGCATTAGATCCGGCACGAGTTTCATAATGGGTGGCGTAAAAAAGTCAGTAAAACGACCAGTCATTCGTGGCAAAGTCGAATACTCTGAAGAGCAAACAACAGAAGTACTGGTCATTCTTACAGCAACAATAATTGCCCCGCCCTCCGATCCACAAAAGAAGCCCGATGTGCAGGTATCGGCTGAAGAACTGATTGCCAAGATAATTGAAAGCGAAAAGAAGATAAAAGACATTCGGCTGCAGATGACCTGCACAATCGGCGCACTGGATCGAACCTTCTACGAGTACGATTGGGGCTACGAGGACACCAAGGAATTCCTCAGCGGGACAACGAACACAAAAGACAGCAGGACCGGCGCCTACAGGAGCGTGAAGGTCATACGCGCCTTCGACGGCAAGAGAGAATGGCTTTTCAGGAACGATCCGAAGTCGTCACGACCCAACGGCGGCATAACCAAGCCGAATCCCAATTTCTCATTTTCCGGCGGTATAATGACATTCAACACACTCTTGGGCTTTGACGCAAAAGAGCTCAGCCGGCTCTCGCTCGGACAGGCCATCGCCCAGGCCGAGTCCGTATCGGTCAAAGAGCAGGTCGAGCTCATCGACGGTCGGCCTTGTTATGTCATTGAGGCGATCAATCTCGAGACCGACCCTTCGGTCCACTGGGCTTATGATGTTCGCGCGTGGATAGATTACCAGCGTGACTATCGGCCGCTGAAATTTGAGAAGTACCGCAGCATCCCCGGCAAGAACCGGTTCAAGGTAGTCTCAAGGCGGGTGGACAATATCAAATTAGAACAAATCGATGGGGTTTGGCTGCCCATCGAGGGCACGCGTACAACTTTTTCGACGAACGATATCGACCCACCCGAAGGAATGACGGCCGCCCGATTCGGAACACTGCCCAGCGAGCAGCGTTTGCAACTTGGTGTCTTCAAGCTCACACCAATGGTGCCGACACGGAAATTGGAAATTGACGTCGAGAGCATAAGGCTTAACAAGGGCATCTCGCCGGAGGCATTCACCATAGCTTTCCCCAAAGGCTGCGAGGTCTATGACGAGTTCGCCGGCAATAGATACATCGTCGGCGAGCAATCCGAAAAGGATGCCGCCCTTTCCGATGGTGAACTGATCGAACAAACCAAAAAGCTCTCGGTCGGCGAGCTTATCGATGTTCTTCGCAGCAAAAGTCTTGGGCTCAGCAAGAGAAGGTGGTTCGCGGTCATACACCGGCTCGTTGAAATTGGCCCACCAGCCGTCCCGCAGCTCGTCGCCGAGATAAGAAAGACCGAGAAGCCGCGGACCCAAAGCAGGATTGCCTTGACGCTGCGGGCAATCGGTGACCTCAACGCCGTTGCAGGTTTGATAGATGCCCTCGAACGCAGCGGCTTTTCGAGCGACTATGGACTTGGAGAGCCTAAGACCGAGCTTGGCAGGTTCTACAAGACTTATCAAATGGACCCTGCCAAAAAAGGCCTTGGGCTCGGCAGGCCTGTCCGTGAAATCACCATAGCGCTCGAAAGACTCACCGGCCACTCCGAGGGACACGACCATTTCCACGCCTATGATTCAGCGGGTAACAGACTCGGCGGCTACACCGTCACCCCGGAAATCAGAGACCGCCAAAGACAGCACCGCCGCCAAGTCGCTCAAAAGTGGCGGACCTGGTGGCAGGCCAATAAGGACAAAATCAAGCCGCCCGAAATGCCTCCAACGCCGCCCGCCGAGCCGAAACCGCCCAAACCTATTAAGCACGAGGGCATGGTTCTCGCGGCCCCCGAAGGCGCAGAACTCACCTTGGCCATTGTCCCAAACATCGGTGACTCCGCCCGTCAGCCGAGGCTGACCAAGGAACAATATCAGAAATACCTCGACGACTTAGCCGAGAACGGCCCGTTCGCAGGCTCGGTCCGCGGAGACAGCTTCCAGTGGTCAGCCATAAAGGGCGACACCAAAAACTACAAAGGGCTGCCTCTGAGTGCCTACAAAGAGAGAACCTACATCCTGCTCTGCGCCCGCGCTCAATACGTAATGATCCCCGAGGTTGAAGGCAAGTGGATATGGGGCCTTGAGGCCGTGGAGGTAACTCGGGACATGCAAGGCAGAGATGCAATAAGCGTCCGGTTCGACGAAAAGGGCGCTGAGCTTCTGGCGAAACTTACAAAAGCCAACATCGACAATCATCTGGCATTAGCTGTAGATGGCTGGGTCCGCTTGGCCTCGGTCATCCAGGCGCCGGTAAAAGAAGCGGCATTTATCACCGGAGACTTCCCCGCCGGAGAAGTCCGGACACTCGTCGAGGATCTGAAAAAGGGTATGCCGGTAGTCGATCAGCAGGCTATAACGGCGATGCAGCAGATCGCCGAAGCTGCTGAAAAACTAAACAAGGACGACCTGGCAAAGATGGGCCCGCGACAGGTCGTTGAGAATCTTTTTGCTGTTGGACTTTCCGGTAATGCCGAAAAGCTCACTTGGTTCTTCCGCCCTGGCTCAGTCGCCGACGGGGTGTTCAGCGTCCGTGATTTCGCCCAGATGGCCGACGGCCATAAAATCAAGGTCCTCGAAGTCCACGCCGACAGCAACGACGCGCTGGCGGTCACTTCCAACATCAAAGGCAAGTCCGGAGACCAGGAAGGCCAGCTCATCTTCTACCTCTCAAAGCAAACCGGCACCTGGCTCATCCACGACGCCGACGTCGGCGACCCGCAAAGAGTTGAAATCGACATAGCGAACTTCAAGAACAGGCACCGGGATGCAGTAGTCACGATTGGCGCAACTAACCTGGCAACTAAATATCTCTGGGGCGAGGCGGTGAACGGTCTTCGGGCGGCGGTGGAGTTTGTGCCGGATAAGCAGCAGTATTCCTTCGGCGAGAAGACTGAGGTTCGCCTCCACATTCAGAACGTCAGCGAAAAGCCGATCCAGTTCACGAGTTCGGACCCGGTGGATAGTCAGGCTGTGATAGAAGACGACAAAGGGAGGCAAGGGCTGGCGGTCGAGAATATCTCCTCCTACTGGCCCATCTTCGAGCGCTACCACCTGCAACCCGGTAAGAAGCTGGTTCTCAAAACAGGCTGTCTGGGCATCATTTCCAAGGACAATGAGGTCAAGAGTCCTCAGTGTCGCTGGATGGTGCGGGGCAGGCCGGGCGTTTATTTCGCTCAATTCGTATTCCGCTTGTCGACCAGCGGACCTCACAACACTCAGCGTCAGCCTCGTTCCGGTGAACCCTTGAGCCTTCCGCTTAGCGAAAACGATTGGAAAGGTACGCTCGAAACCGGCAAACACAAATTAGTCGTTACCGGTGAGGTCGACCCCAGGAAGATGACGCCACCGGCGAGCGGCAAACTCACGGCCGTTGGAGGTAAGGGGAGTGTGGTCGATGTTGATCCCAATGCCGCCGATGTTCTTACGCGGTACTGGCGCGCTCTGGAACAATCCGAGTGGGACACCGCACTTTCCCTTTGCTGCGAAGAGGTTCGCAAAGAGGCGAAGAAATACTCTTCGCCTGAGTCTTTTTTGCAGGCTGTCGTCCCAATCAAGGAGATTCTGAAAAAGGCCGGCCGTCCGAGGACAGGATATTGGCCGCAGAGCCCCAAATACTTCGCCTATATCTTCGACGTCAGGATTTCCGACCCAGGCCCCCTAAGAGACTCTTTCTGGGTGTGGAAGGTTCGCCAACTCGAAGGGCAGAAGAAATGGGAAATCGCCTTTCCCACAATTGCATTCGAGAGCTGGCTTTCCAAAGAGAAGGAGGCGATTGAACGAGCGGCCAAAGAGCGCCAACAGCAGATCGAAAAGCTCGCCCCCAGACTCAAAGGCGTCCAGACCCTTCTGACCGTAGAAGACCAAGAATTCGCAATAGCAGAGCCGGTCTATTTCCGTCTGCAACTGATCAATCAGGGCGATTCGGCAGTGCGCTATGACGATCAACAAGTCGCGGTTAACAACTCAATGACTATTACGGGCCCCGACGGCGAAAGAGTCAGGTACACGACCTCGATGGTTCAGACCGTGGGCGCACCGGAAATCATCAAACCAGGCGAAACCAAGACTTTATTTGACCAGTTTGATATGACTAAACAATATGATATAAGGCAGCCGGGTCAGTATCGTGTCCAATTCAATGGTAATGGTTTGTCGGTCGGCGTTGGAAAAGAAGACACCTCTGACTTGAACGACCCTACATCTTTTGAGTATTATCCAGGTATTCTTCCCTCCAATGTGGTGATAATAACTATTCATTCGGGCATCAAGCAAGAGACGTTAGATGTCGGAAAGGACGGGGTTGAAGGTGAAAAAGCAGTGAGCCAGACAAACACTGAAGACAAATCCGCTGTGCAGGTTGAGGGTAAGGAAGAAGTGCCTGGCGAGTCGGTTGAGCGCGGCGATATGGCGATGCACCAAAAGTTAGAAGAGATGGATCGTCTCCGGAACGGCCGAAACACGCCTTGGGACAAAGTGGATCAGATGGTTACGGAACTGACGGCGAAATATCGCCACCCAGCCGATCAAGGATTGATCTACTACTTTGCGGTGGGAGTCCATGGTATGAGCGGGCTCTACCAGCCGGAAAAGTGTATTGAATATGCCAAGAAGGCAGAACCTTTGCTGAAGGACCCTGCACGACTGATACAACTGTACATCTTTTGGGGCGACGCAATTCAGAGAAAACACTGGGGCGCCAGTGGGCAAGAATTAGCTGCTGCCCGACGGGAATTGGCTCCGATTTACCTTCGGGGAGCAAAAGTAGCTGTGGATCAGAACATACCCGATGAACTACCGCAACTGCCCAAGCATCCTGGCATGCGCCGCTTCTGGGGATTCTCTGCTGGAATGCCCTCAGAGATGAAAAGACATATGGAGCAAGAGGAGGCTAAATGGCGGGCCGAATATAAGGCGTGGAAAACAGCTAAGGACCTGCGGGAATTCCAAGAAGAAATAATGTTTCTTCGAGAGTACGCAAGGGACAAAGCGATTCAGTATTATGCGAAAATGCCGTTTGATACCGCCGAGTTCAAAGAAATGGCAATGAAAATCCTGGAGGATCAGGAGGAACTCGATCTCTTGCTGAGGAGACTGCAAGAGCGTATTAAAGAGAGAACCCTGCGACTTAAAACTAACAAGCCCGCTGTGCAGGTTGAGGTAAGGCCGGGGAAGTTGTCCGGGGTGACGGATTTGCCGAACAATCAGGACGAACCTCAAGGCAATACCGACGAAGTGAAATACGAAGGCCGGACGATTGCTGAATGGATGGCCCAGTGGGATACCAGAGTTAGTGACGATATCGATGCCGCCACCAACGCGCTGATTAAAATCGGGCGTCCAGCGGTGCCGAGGATGGTCGAGGAGGTAAAAAGGCGCACCAATCACGGTTGGCACGCGGTCGGAGTTCTGTCGCAGATGGGGCCGGTGGCCGAAGACGCCGTTGCGTTGCTTATCGCCACGGCGCTCGACAAGGATTTGCGGTTTGGCGACGGCCGACAGTCCACGACTGCATACCGGGGAAGTGTGTTGGGTTCTCTGAGCCGTATGACGTGGGCGCGGGATCGGGTGATTCCCGTTTTGCAAAAAGTAGCAGAAGACTCTGAGGAAGAGGCCGGGGTGCGGCGGCAGGTCATCTTGGCTCTGAGGGGCGTCGGAAAAGGTGCGATGCCGATCCTTCAAAAACTGACAGAGGTCGAAGAGCGCAGCGTCCGGGATGCTGCGCACGGCGCGTTAGGACAGCTTCTGGAAAAGGAAGAGGGCCTGAGCAAAGATGATTACTATACGCCTCTTATCGAAAAGGACCCATTCGGTCCAAGCGTCCTGCAATACATAGGGAATGCGAAGGGCATTGCGAACTACGGGCGGCCCCATCCGCTTACGCAAAAAATCAAAAAGCTCTACCGAGAACGATTGGCAAAACAGCCGGACCCTCAACTCGCCTGGCAATTAGCTGCCATCATTCAGAATGGGCTCAGGAATACCGATATTGTGTGGGCTGCACCAACAGGCGGTGGTGCCTCACAGTGGGATAGAGAAGATCCTGCTGAAAGCTATGCCACCCTTGCCGAAGTGCTGGAATTAGGCTTTCGTCATGCGGAAGCGAATTCAGAACTGCAACTGAAGTTTGGGATTTCGTTGGCGAAGCTTCGTTTGCTTGAAGGCGACTGGGACGGGATGAATGAGATGCTGCAAGCGTTGGGTCAAGAGCCGATACCAAAGGAATCACGCCAATGGCTGGCTGATCCACGAGATGGGTTGGAAAAGGTGTCGGGGTTATCTTGACACACGTGCTTTGTAGAGATGGTAGATCTGGAAG
>JAGMDR010000294.1 GCA_023128595.1 Planctomycetota bacterium
TTGATTTTGGCCAGTTTGCCCGGGTCGGTCAGCCTTTCGACGCTAACAAACTGCCTTAAGATATACGGACCGGTCTCGTTCTTATAGTAATCGGTTTGGTCGAACGGCCAAACATCGCTTACAAAATCGGTTCTGTCAAACTTGTCTTCTATTATCTCCACGGCGGCGTGCAGACACTGGCGGTCGGCAGCCAAAATGCCAACTATGAGCTTTACTGGCTTAGGCTCTTTTAGCTTCCACATTTGTTTGGACTTGTCGGTGACATCAGGCGTGCAAATTTTTGCAGGCCCGTGTATCAGGCCGACATTGGTGTTACTCGTGCTGAGGCGAAGCCGAAGCATCTCGTCTACAGGCTGGAGCAACAGGCCTGCGCGATAAGAGATTCTTCGCTTCGCTCAGAATGACATATCTCAGTTACATCTGGTTAATTTGCCAAGCCTTCGATCGCCATAAATTGCTTTTCCAGCCGAAATCAAACATCGCAGATTCGTACGGCGTAGGCCAGAGACTCGACGGGGTCGCGTTTCGGGATAAACTCGTGTGCGACATAGCCGTCAAAGCCGGTATCGGCAATCGCGCGCATGATGGCCGGGTAGTATAGCTCCTGCGTTTCGTCGATTTCATTTCGGCCGGGATTGCCGCCCGTATGGTAGTGGCCGATGTATTCCTTATTGTCGCGAATCGTGCGGATTATGTCGCCTTCCATGATTTGGGCATGGTAGATGTCGTATAGAATCTTAAGACGTTCGGAGCCGACCTTTTTGCACACCTCCACGCCCCAAGCCATGTCGTCAAACATATAATCTTTGTGGTTGACCTTGCTGTTGAGATATTCGATACAGATGTTGATCCTTTTGGCCTCGGCGTTTCCGACTACCTGTTTGAAGCCTTCGACAGCGTTCTCGACGCCAACGTCGTCGGGAATACCGCGTGCGTTTCCTGAGAAGCTGATCACATTCTGGAAGCCGGCTTCGGCAGTGGCATCGATGGCTGAGCGAATCTTGGAGATACACTCAGCGTGATTGTCCTTGTTGTTCATGCCCTTCGTCAGGCCGTGCGTACCTACCATTGAGCAGGCCAACCCGTACTTCTTGACCGTCGGAAATTCTTTCGGCCCAAGCAGGTCGATTGCCTTTATGCCCATTTTCTTGGCGATGCTGCAAAGTTGGTCCAGCGAGAACTTCCTGTAACACCACTTGCAGACCGATTGATTGATGCGGCCCTTTTTGACGATCCGGTTGACTTCGGCTGCTGCGTGCCCTTTGTCGGCTAACGCACCGGCCATTGTCCCTGCAGCCAAAATAGACGTATTGCGTATGAACGTCCGCCTTGAGAGTCTGTCCTGATTCATCGGTTTTTCTCCTTCTGAATTTGAATGTGTTTGGGCTTTGGCCCAATTCTATTGATGTTTGAAAGACTAATGAAACGATGATGGGTTCCAGGCGATGTCACCCCTGCGCAAGCAGGGGTCCAGGAAACACCAGTAAAAGCCTGGATTGCCGCTCCCCGCTTGGGCGGGGACAAGTTTACCCCTGCGAAAGCAGGGGCGGGAATGACACTCGGTTGACAGATGTTCCCAGCGTGTTTCATTTCTAATGCAAGGTTCAATAGAATCAATCTGTTGCACGTGTTATAAAGCGGGCTATTGGGCTACTCGTTCTTGGGCTTCACGCCCAGCTTGTATAGGGACCGCACGAATTCATTGTGCAGTCGCATAGTTGCCTTGTCATTGTCCGAAGACAGAAGAATAACTGTCGGCCCTCCGGACATAGCAACGGTTTCGATGACGCAGTGAACGCCATCCTTTGATTTGAACTCGGTTTGCACTCGCGCCGCGTTCGCCCTGCCTTGCTTACCGCTGAAGGACTTTCCGCTCTGAGAAAAGGATGGGTTTGTCCTACTTCCGTCGGGGTTTTGGACCCAGTCGCCCATAGCCTCGTACGTCAAGTGCAGCGCTTTGTCTATCTGCCCGCTCCTGGCGTTCGTGGTTATCAGCTCATAGCCGTGTGACTTGTACGTTGGGGAGCCGGCACACCCGGTCAGCACGATAAGGGCCACAACGACGGTCGATCTTGTTTTGCTCATGGTTCTTGCCTCTGCTTAACTACAATGCTAAGCGTTCAATTGTTCTTTCAACGTGTTGACAAGTTCGCTAATCTTAGCCGGCGCTCGGTCAATGCCGACTTTCCGGCTCTCGGATTGCGAGCGGAGCTTTATTTCGACATTGCCTTCGGCGACAGATTTTGCACCCACGGTAACTCTTATTGGTATGCCGATTAGGTCCGCGTCTTTGAACTTTACTCCGCCCCGCAGCGGGCGGTCATCGAGGAGTACATCGAGGCCGTCATTTAGCAACTGTTGGTACAGATTCTCAGCTACGTTTGCGACCTTTTCATCGTCCTGATTGACGCAAGTAACCAAGATCTCGAACGGCGCGATACTGATTGGCCAAATAATTCCGTTATCATCGTTGCCGAGTTCAATGGCCGAAGCAAGTATCCGATTTATGCCTATGCCATAGCAACCCATAATGCAGGGTTTCTCGTTGCCATGTTCATCAAGGAACTTTGCGCCGAGTTTTTTGCTATATTTTGTTCCGAGTTTGAAGACCTGCCCAACTTCGATGCCTTTTTTGAAGAGCAGCTTTCTGCCGTTATAGGTATCACCTTCGCCGGCATAGCGAATGTCTGTGACTACAACGTTTTGACCTTCGAGCGGAAAATCTCTGCCGGGCACAACGTTCCTCGTATGATAATCGGTCTTGTTGGCACCGGTGACACCAACCGCCATCGCGGCAACTGCATGGTCGATGACCATTTTCGAGACCTTATCGGCTATTCCCATCGGCCCCGCAAAGCCAACTATGGCGCCGGTGACTTTCTTGATAGTTAGTTCGTCAGCCAACTCCACGTGTCTGCCGCCAAGGGCTTGTGTGAGTTTTTCTTGGTTCAAGTCGTGGTCGCCTCGCACTAATGCCGCGACGGCACCGTCTCCAGCAGCGTATATGAGTGTCTTAATCATGTCCTCTGGCTGGGTCTTAAGGAAAGCACAGACGGCTTCGATACTGCCAGTATTCGGCGTATGAACGTCCTCTGCGGGCGAGATTTCTTTACTTTCTGCACTGTTGAGATTCTTCGCTTCGCTCAGAATGACAGAAGCGGCTTGTTTCGGCAATGGGTCGACGGCGGCCCTTTCGAGGTTTGCTGCATAGGAGCCGTCCTGGGTATAGACAATTGTATCCTCGCCGGATTGGCACGGGACGGTGAATTGGTGTGAGCCTGAGCCGCCCATTTCGCCGGACTCAGCCTCGACGATGACGTATTCCAGGCCGCAGCGGGTGAAGATGCGACAGTAGGCGTCGTACATTGCGCGGTAGCTTTTTTCGAGCGTTTCGGGCGTGGCGTCGAAGCTGTAGGCGTCCTTCATTATGAA
>JAGMDR010000295.1 GCA_023128595.1 Planctomycetota bacterium
CGTAAGTAGCGTTGTAGTATTAGGAAAAGTACTTAAATGATGCGTACGATAAAAGAATTGTTGGAGATTATGGGGTAGGTTTTACAGTTAATGAAGAGCAAGGAAAAAATTCGTTAGAAACGGCCCAGAATTTTGTCCAGAAGTTGAAGAGTTATCTTAAAAAGTGGATTGAAACGGGATAAGGATGCAATAGATTCCCGCCCCTGCTTTCGCAGGGGTACTACCTTGCGTGGGAATGAGATACAAAAGGGGAAACGTGGGCCCCGTTAGAAATTCGGTAACGAGGCAAAATATGATAGAAAAACGACACGCTTGTAACGCAGCGTCCGAAAGGGTCCTGATGTGCGGCAACGAGGCACTGGCTGAAGCGGCCATCCTCGCCGGGTGCGATGCGTATTTCGGCTATCCGATTACGCCGCAGAACGAAATCACCGCCTATATGTCCAGGAGGATGCCCGAAGAAGGCCGCGTCTTCGTCCAGAGCGAAAGCGAGCTGGCCGCGATAAATATGGTCTTCGGCGCCTCGGCCACGGGCAAAAGGACTATGACAAGCTCATCAAGCCCCGGAATCAGCCTGATGCAGGAGGGAATAAGCTATCTCGCAGGGGCAGAGCTGCCCGCCGTTGTCGTCAATGTAATGCGGGGCGGACCGGGTCTGGGCAATATCGCGCCGTCTCAGGCAGACTACTTCCAGGCCACTCGCGGCGGCGGACACGGCGACTATCGAACCATTGTCTTAGGACCCTCGACCGTACAGGAGTTAGTCGATTGTATGTCGCTGGCCTTCGACCTGGCCGATGTGTATCGAATGACCGTCGTCGTCCTGGCAGACGGTATCTTAGGCCAGATGATGGAGCCGGTCGTGCTCGAAAAAAAGCCGCGCCGGAAGCTGCCCCCCAAAGACTGGGCCCTGACCGGGGCCAAAGAGAGAGAGCAAAATATTGTCCGCTCATTATGGCTGCCGGAAGGCCGGCTGGAAGAGCATAATCGCAAGCTCCAGGCCAAGTATGAGCAGGTGCAGAAAAACGAGGTGCTCTGCGAACAATACGAGCTTGAAGATGCCGAAGTTGTAGTTGTCGCCTACGGTGTGGCGGCGAGAATCGTCCGTTCCGCGGTGAACAGGGCGAGGCAAGAGGGGATGCCCGTCGGCCTTATACGTCCTATCACGCTCTGGCCTTTCCCAATGGAGCAGATCAGCAAGGCCGCCGAGGAATTTCGGCTCTTTCTGGCCGTCGAAATGAGCAGCGGCCAGATGGTCGAGGACGTGCAGCTCGCCGTAGCGGGCAAGGCCCCGGTATTACTCCACGGCCGACCCGGCGGCGGCGTGCCGACCGTTGACGAAATTTTAGATAAAATCAAACAATTGACGATACCTAAAAATAAACGAAAAATGAAAAGCTGAAAATGTAAAACCAGAACTTAAAACTCAAAACCAAGAGCCTGAGGATGAAAAAAGCTATATTATACCCAATTCTAACTTGTACGCTTTTGCTTTCAGCGGGCTGCACAAATAATTCATTGGTTAAGAGACTTAAGGACCACGGCGTTACACCAAGCAATACTACCAAGTTAAAATTTATTAGTTCGGAGGGGGCTTTCGGGGGAGATGTGTATGTCATAACAGAGGAACCGGAGGTTATAAAGTCGGTCTGGACTCGCATCTATTCGGCAACGCTAACTAACTTCTGGGTAGCCTCTGGCGACCACCGCGTAGAGTTTTATACAAGCAAGCAGGCAAAACAGCCCGCAGCAACCGTGATGGTAAACGGAACAGACGCAGCCCGTTTAGAAGGTGATTATTGGCATCACTTCGATGAACATCGCAAAGGCTACTATGGCTTGTGGAGGTGCCCTGGGTTGGAAAGGCTGGTTACGTGGCATTTGAGAAAAGAGTACGAACGACGAAAGGATGGCTCCTAACATTTAGATGTGGTGAGAAGGCAATCGAAAATGAAAGTCATATTTTATTACGTTTTAACTTGCATACTTTTGGTGCTGACCGGGTGCTCAACCAATCCATTGGTTAAAAAGTTGAGGGACAGAGGTGTTATGCCAGCCTCTACTGCCAAGCTAAAGTTTATCGGCTCAAAAAATGATTTCGGAACTGATATTTCTGTAACGACTGAGGACCAACATGTTATTAAAGCAGTCTGGAGCAGCATCTATTCAGCAACGAAGACCAACCCATACGCGGGTTTTGATTTTGGCAGGATAGAGTTCTACACAAGTAAAAAAGCAGAATGGCCTGCCGCAACCTTGCTGGTGAACCCGACCGACGATTCCTTCTTAGAGACTGAGTTTTTGTATCAGTACAATGGCGAAAGCGATAGAATGCTTGGGCTAATGAGGTGTCCTGGCCTGCATAAATTGCGTATGTGGCATTTGGAAAAGAGTATAAGCGAGCAAAGGGAA
Source organism: Planctomycetota bacterium (assembly GCA_023128595.1). Lineage (GTDB taxonomy): Bacteria > Planctomycetota > Phycisphaerae > Sedimentisphaerales > Anaerobacaceae > DAOVRL01. The sequence goes on from JAGMDR010000295.1 coordinate 2,413, forward strand.
AACCCTAATAAGCAGACTCATTCAAAAATGTAGATAAAGAATTGAACAATCGTTTAATAGGATAACACTCTAAACGCAATAATAGACACGAAGTATGAAAACCGTATTTGCGCGAACGCCGAGTCTTAAGGATTGCACGACGCATTACTGCCCCGGCTGCGGGCATGGGATCGCCCATCGATTGATCGCCGAGACAATCGACGAGCTGGGCATACGCGGCAGGACCATCGGCATAGCACCTGTGGGGTGCGCGGTGCTGATGTACGATTATATCGATGTCGATATGGTAGAGGTGGCGCACGGCAGGCCGCCGGCCGTGGCCACCGGTATGAAAAGGACCAACCCCGACAAGATAGTCTTCTCCTACCAGGGCGACGGCGACCTCGCGGCCATCGGGACCGCCGAGATCATCCACGCCGCCCACAGGGCCGAGCAAATAACGGTCATCTTCATCAATAACGCCGTCTTCGGAATGACAGGCGGCCAGATGGCGCCGACAACCATCCTCGGCCAGGTCACGGCAACAACGCCGCAGGGACGCAACCGCACCGGCGAGGGCTATCCGCTGCAAGTCTCGGAGATCATGGCGCTCCTGCCCGGTGCGATATACGTCGAGCGCTGTGCGCTCAGCGGCCCGGCCGCCGTGCGAAACACCAAAAAGGCCATCAAACACGCCTTCGAGCTTCAAGTCGAAGGCGCCGAGGGCCTCAGTCTCGTCGAGGTCCTCTCGCCCTGCCCAACATACTGGAGAATGCCCCCTGCCAAGGCGATGGAGTGGATCGAAAACGAAATGACAAAAGTCTTTCCCTTAGGCCGCTTGAAGGGATAGAACAGCGATTTGCGTTATGAATCTGTACTGGTCAGTGAAATCGATACCGGAATTGGCAGACATGCCGAAGGAAAAACGACGACAGATTCTGAAAGAGTGTGACTTGACAAAGTTGGAGAAAACGGGAGCGTTTTGGCGTCTGTTGACACTTCCCTTTATGCTCGCAGGGGTGTTCTTAGGAGGAATCTGCGGCGGTCGAATGGGTCGCATTATAGGCGTCGCAATCGGAGGCATCATCGGCGCTCTCGTGGCTACGCAGATATGGATTGGCATTGTTAGGTCTCGCATTCGTCGCCACATTCTTTGGCACATGTATGGGAAAGCAGATGAACACTCTTTTTGAAGAAGTGGTTATCGCCGGGTTCGGCGGACAGGGGATAATGTTGACCGGCAGACTCCTTGCCCAGACCGCGATGAAGGCCGGCAAAGAAGTAACCTATATGCCCTCATACGGGGCCGAGGTCCGCGGCGGCACGGCCAACTGTATGGTAGTCCTCGCCGATGAGCCAATCGCCTGCCCCGTCGTCGGCAAACCCGATTCGCTCATTGCGCTGAACAAGGCCTCGCTGACCAAGTTCGGCCCCCGCCTCAAGGCCGGCGGGCTGCTCGTGATGAACAGCTCCCTGATTGACACGGAACCGGAGCTGGACGAGACAATAGAGGTCGTAGCCCTGCCCGCCGATGAATTGGCCGTCGAATTGGGAAGCCCCAAAAGCGCCAATATGGTCGCTCTGGGGGCATACTTGCAAAAGCGAGGGTACTTGAGCCCCGACGCGGCGGCGGCATCTTTACGCGACGTCCTCGCCAAACGGTATCATCAAACATTGCCGGTGAACACCCAAGCCCTGCACCGAGGCGCTGAATTCGCCACCCGCGGCTCTTGAAGCCGTGAATCGACATTCGAGGAATTCCATTGGAAACAACAGGAATCGACAGCATTCAGAGAGAAGTTTTCGACCGGCTAAGCCGAAGAGCACGGCCCAGGCGAGGCTCTGCTCTGCGTATGGCGCCGATGATCGATATGATTTTCCTGCTGCTGATATTCTTTCTCGTGACGGCAAAATGGCGCCCGCAGGAAGACTTCCTGCCCTTCCAACTGCCCGCCGCACAGGCACAGGACGCCGTCCTCGGAAGACCCGAAGCGCTGGAAATACATATCTTCGCAACGCAGATCGGCTGCCGGGTCCAAATAGGCCAGCTCCACACGGTGCAGATAGACAACGAAACAATCGACGCAAATCTGGCCTTGCTGATGGACAAGATAGCCGAGAGCCTGCGCACCCAGAAGAGGTTCGCCGGCGACCCGGTCGAAATTATTTGCGGCCCCGAAGTTAAATGGGAGTACTTAGCGAAAATATACAACCTCTTCTTCGGTGCCGGCCTTACCGACATCACATTTAGAATGACCGAGTGACCGCACCGGCGAACTATGACCGCAAAGCGCAAAGTATAGGACCGGAGCTTAGAATCAAAAGTCGAGCTCGAAGATAGGAGTCTGGACCAGATAACATGCAGAGTGTCATTGCGAGCGAAGCGAAGCAATCTCCGATCTTTGCTATACGAGATTGCCGCGGCCCGCCTATGGCGGACTTCGCAATGACGACCCCTCAAATCTTATGCGACAGAGCAATAGGAGAAACCGGGTTTTGAGTATCAGGCTATGGTTTTCAGCCTTTGCCTTTTCATTAGTCATTTCTCTCGCAAGCCGGGCCGATACACTGCCGAGAGCCGACGATATCAATAAGCTCGCCCAAACCGCCAGGCAGACCACCGACGCATTTCTCCAGAAAAGCATCAAGCTGCGTTTTCAATATGAGTATAGCGGCAGATTCCTGAAGGAACGTAACAGGCAGAAGTTGTACGACCTTGCAAGACGGGCTTCGGACCAACTGCGCGCAATCGCCGAGTCGCAAGGGAAACTGAAAGGCCAAATCGAAGAGTATGAGGGCGACGACTGGGACGATAGATACGGCTCGACAGGCCTGTGGCGAAAGCTCTTCGCCGACCTGTACGCGACCAATTTGAACAAATGCCAAATCGATTTCTGCGTCGCGCTCTGCGCCGAGCAAGCGGCTCGAGATGAAATACTGCACCGGATACTGGCCCGGATAGACTCGCTGAGCCAAGACTACAACAACACAGCTTATTTGCAGCTCCTCAAAGGCAAAGCCCTCGCCTTGCTCGCCCGGACGGACCCGGCCTACAAGCCGCCGGCCAAAAAAGAGTTTGACTCGCTCGCAGTGCGGTCCGACATGCGCCATTCGACCGTTTTCAAGATAGCTATTGAAAGGATCAAACTGCTCGGCCCACGCGAACCTGGCCGGCCGAATAAACTGACAGACGAGCTTGCCCGGAGCACCGGCGCCCAGGACCTTGAGCTGGTCCTATCTTTGGCTTGCCTGCAGCGGCGACTGAACCGGCCCCAAGCATTTGAAAAAACCGTGCGCACCTGGCCGCAAATAGAAAACATCCTCGGCTCACTGGCTCTGGCGGACCTCTCCCATCGTCTCGAACACAAACAATTGGACTTGCGGGAAATCAGCATACTCGAAGCAGAGCTGGCCGCCCAGACCGCCTGGAGAAACCAAGCTGAGGATTACGTAATACTGTTGCGCCGCCTCTCAAACGCTCAAGAATTCCGGACCCCCCTGATCCTTTACGTTACGGCGGCGGCATCAGCGAAGACCTCACCGACCGAGGCGGCTGAGCTTTTGATAAAGGCGGCCAGGCTCCAAAAGGAACACAAAAGTCCCAGACTAAATATGGAGGCGGAGAAGATCGCAGAGCAGGCCGCGAGGCTCGTTTGCAATATGAACGCCGTCGAGCAAGCCGACTACCGTCTCGTGCCGGACGTCCTCGAGGCCTATCGGCAGATCGCCGGTGGGCCGACAGACCAGGAGCTGGAGTACTGCTACGCCACCGCCCTGATGGAGGCCGGCCGGAAAGACGAGGGCGCCGAACTACTGACCAAAATCGCCGAGACACCCACGGCAAGCCGACGCTACAGGGCAAAGCTGGACCTTATAAGATATAGGATCATTGAGGATTATTATCGCCATCGCAAGAGCAAGACTGAGATATCCAAGGAATTACTCGACCTGCTGCGCAACTGCACCGAGGAAAACGGTCCGACTAACGTCCGAGCCGAAACAATGCGCATATACTGCCAACTGCTTCTCGACGCCCGGGATAAGGCCGAGGCACAAAAGGTCCTCGATATTCTCACCGACTGCGAAATAGACAATGATCCCAACCTGAACGTCTTCAAATCGAAGGCCCTGCGGCATTTGGGCAGGCTGGCTGAGTCCGCCGAGTGCATGGCCAAAATCTGCCCCACAGACAATCACGAGCACGTCATCGAGGCCGAGCGGCTCCTTGTCCGGATCCTCGACGGAATCGAGCAGTTGCAACAAAGCTCAGCCGATTTCGCCAGGCTCTTGAATAACTCTCAGACAATCGCTCGATATTGCGAGCGAATTTCCCTATCAACCTACGGCCTCATTCCCGTCGGCCGGGCCCGCTTATACCTCGCCGAGGTATCGCTCCTTGGCCCATCAAGCGATCAGCAGAAATTGTCGCAGATCGAAAAACTGCTCAATGCCCTGCCCGACGATGACAAAAGGAACAACGTGGATTTTCTTCGCTGCCGGGCAAGACTGCTCACCGCCCGGGGCGAATTCGCCGCCGCCGCAGGTCTGTGGGCCAAGGTCGCCGAAATTCATAAGAAACGCTCCCCCCCGCCAAGCCAAAGAAGCCCCAAGTGGTGGCGAGCCAGGTTCTACGAGTTTTACTGCTGGGCGAAAATGCCGCAGACGCAAAACAAAGACGTCCTGCATACCATCGAGGTCCTCCAAAACAGCTTCGCCGATATCCCGCCTCTATGGGCCGAGAAACTCAATTCGCTAAAACAGCAGTGCCGCTGAGATAGTCATGAAAGTCTGTTCGAATACAGGCTTGTCCAAGTTGTTATGTGAATTGAGGTTACATTAGTATTGACAAAGAGGCGGCCTAAAAAAACGGGGATTTTCCCTTGTAAAATGAAACTTTAACTGGCATATTACAAGGATGATAAATCGGTACATAAGAGACCATATTGAAGAATCATTAGAGAAATTCCCCATTGTTGGACTGCTCGGCGCCCGGCAGGTCGGCAAAACCACTTTGGCCAAGATGATAGCTGGACAATGGAATCGGCAGGTCGTGTATCTGGACCTGGAACGTCCATCCGACTTGGCCATCCCTCGGCTGGTGCTTCATGGGAAGGCTGGATTATAGAGCAGATTATTGCCATTATCCCTAAATCGTGGATGACTTTCTTCTATCGAACAAGCGCGGGCGCTGAAATAGACCTTATCGTTCAGCCGAGCGGCAAGAAGTCAATAGTAGCAATTGAAGTGAAATACTCATTAGAACCGAGGCCAACCAAGGGCTTCTGGTCGGCGTTTTCCGACTTGCAACCCGCGCATGCCTTTGTTATATACCCGGGTAACGAATATTACCCTCTAAGCAAAAAGGTCTTTGCGCTGCCTGCAAGCCAGCTCGATCGTATTACCGATGTCTGACAAACCCCGGCCAAACCGGTTTTAGGACGTGCGGATTATTTGTGATAGAGTTTCTTTTCGGACCGTTCGCAAAGCGCAGTGGCTTTGTGGAAGCGGGACGATGTTGGCTTATATCGAGGTTGAGAACAAATGAACTCCAAGAAAAAATCCTCTTCGTTGTTTCTTGTCTGCACGATGCTACTTCTGTCGGCTGCCATTATCTGCCCCGCGGCACAATACAAGCAGCAGACCAGGAATATGATCTCCCTGATTGTTGACGGCAAGACCGACAGGGCCGTCGGGCAAATGGGGAAGTACCTTGAGAAGAATGCGGGAGATCTGGAATCGATATACGGCCTGGCTGTGGCCTACACCCAGAAGCAGGACCTTGGCAAAGCTCTTGATCACGTCAGAATGGCTGTAGGCGGGGGACTGCCTTTTGGTCGTTTTATCGCCGGCCCCAGAGACCTGCTCAAACCTCTGACCGACAGCGCCGAGTTCAAGGCGTTGGCCAAAAAGCACGGCCAAGAGCTCATACACGGTCCTATGCTCGGCTGCGTGAGCGACCGCAGCGCGAAGTTCTGGGTCCGCACGGCCAATGAAGTACCCGTCCAGGTCCTCGTCGCCACCTCGGAGAAGATGCGCTCGCCCATCAAGTCCAATATCGCCAAAACAAATAAGGACAAGGATTACACCGCCGTTGTTGCCGTCGAGGGGCTAAAGCCCGATACCCGGTATTACTATGAGCTGCTGATAGACGGCAAGAGACAGCCGAGGCGCCCTTCGTTCAGCACATTTCCTGCCGCCGGCTCGAAAGCCAAATTTCAGATCGGATTCGGCGGCGGGGCCGGTTACACCCCGCAGTACGAAAGAATGTGGAACACGATCGCATCGAACAACCTCACCGCATTTCTATTCCTCGGCGACAACGTCTATATCGACCACCCAACCAAGCGTGCCGTCCAGCAATACTGCTACTATCGCCGTCAGTCGCGTCCCGAATATCGCAGCTTTGTCGCCTCAACGCCCATCTATGCCATCTGGGACGACCACGACTTCACCACCAACGACGGCTGGGGCGGCCCCGAAATTCGCGAGCCCAAGTGGAAAATCCCCGTCTGGCACACGTTTGTAAATAACTGGAACAATCCCTACTATGCCGGCGGCAGCGAGGACGAGGATCAGCCGGGCTGCTGGTTCGATTTCTCCATCAATGATGTCGATTTCTTTATGCTCGACGGACGATACTACCGGACTAAGCCCAAGAGTGAAAATCCCTCGATGCTCGGCGAAGTCCAGAAGAAGTGGCTTTTCAAGAAGCTAAAGGGCTCGACGGGCACATTCAAGGTCCTTGCCTCGCCCGTACCCTGGGCCTTCGGCGTAAAGCCCGGCAGCCGCGACCCCTGGCAGGGCTACAAGGCCGAACGCGAGGAAATCTTCTCCTTCCTCGAAGCCAACAAGATCGACGGCGTAATACTAATATCCGCCGACCGCCACCGCTCCGAAGCACGGACCATTGAACGGGACAACGGATATACCCTGTACGAGTTTGAGAGTTCGAGACTGACCAACATCCACACGCACGGCCTGATTCCCGGTGCGATATTCGGCTACAACAAGAAATGCTCCGTCGGACTGATCACATTCGACACGACCCTGGCCGATCCGCAGCTTACGTACGAAATCGTCAACATTGATAACGACCTTATCCATACGCTTACGCTGAAGAAAAGTCAGCTTACCCACAAAAGATAAACAAAAATGGCTCAAACAACGCTGCAGACCCCGGCTTATAGCTTGCTTTTTCAACGCCAATGAGCTAAAATGTACAAGGTACTGGATAAGCTAAAGCCAATCTAAGAACAGGAAAAAAGTAATGGCCAAGAAATCAAATAGCAGAAGGCCCAAGGCGATCTGCAGTTTTTGCGGCCGGTCGGGAAGCCAGGCCGATACGCTCATCGAGGGGCCTAACAACGTCTTCATCTGCCCGGAATGTGTCGAGCTGTGCCACAATATCATCCAGCAGAACCGTAAACGGTCCACCAAGGGCAGCATCGGACTTAGAGAAATGCCCAGGCCGAAAGAGATCAAGGAGTATCTGGATGAGTACGTAATCGGCCAGGAACACGCCAAGAAGTATATCTCGGTCGCCGTGCACAACCATTACAAAAGGCTGCTCCACAGCGACAGTGACAGTGACGTCGAGATAGACAAATCCAACGTGCTGCTGATCGGCCCGACCGGCTCGGGCAAAACTCTCCTTGCACGCACGCTTGCCGATAAGCTCGAAGTTCCGTTTGCAATATGCGACGCCACCACCGTCACCGAAGCCGGGTACGTCGGCGAAGACGTTGAGAACTTCCTGCTGCGCCTGCTCCAGGCCGCCGACTATGACATAGAAGAAGCCCAGCGGGGCATCGTCTATATCGACGAAATAGACAAGGTCGGCAAAACATATCAGAACGTCTCAATCACCCGCGACGTCTCCGGAGAAGGCGTTCAGCAGGCACTTTTGAAAATGCTCGAAGGAACCACCGCCAACATCCCGCCGCAGGGCGGCAGAAAGCATCCGGAACAATCCTACATACAGCTCGACACCACCCAGATACTCTTTATTTGCGGCGGAACGTTTGTGGGCCTCGAAAACATCATCAAAAAACGCCTCGGCAAAAAAATGATCGGCTTCGATTCGGAGCTGTCTCAGCGAACCGATGATAAAACCGAGTACAGCGATATGGTGCGGCAGGTGATACCGGAGGACATCATCGAGTACGGAATGATTCCCGAAATGGTCGGCAGGCTCCCCGTAATTACCACGCTCACCGCGCTCGATGAAAGCGCGCTCATAGATATACTGACCAAGCCCAAAAACGCGCTGATCAAACAGTATCAGAGGTTCTTCGAGATGGAAAACGCCCAGCTCGATTTCTCAGACGGCGCCCTGCACGCCCTGGCACAAAAGGCCCTCAAACGCGATACCGGCGCACGCGCCCTGCGTGCGATTGCCGAGGAGCTGATGGTCGATTTGATGTATCAACTGCCCGAAGAATCCAAACCTGCAAGATACGCAATCACCCGCGATATCGTCGAAGGAAAAGCCGACCTGCTCACGGCAAAACAAAAAGCAAAAAAAGAAAAAGAACCGGCATAAAGAGTCGGAACCTGGAGAAATTAGTGGGGTCCCGGACGTGAATAAGCTCAGGGCACGTAGAAACCGAACCATAACCCTTGATGAGGTAGAAAGGCAGGGCTACGCCAACGAGCTCACACGTATTTCGAGCCCCGTTGATATAGATGCAATCGCCAACAGAATAGTAAACCAGGATGTTTTTGAGGCCATAGACTTCCTGCCCTTGAACTTCGTTGACTTGCTCATATTGGACCCCCCTTATAATCTTACAAAGACGTTCAACTCAACTACTTTCAGAAAAAAGAGTATCTCTGCTTATGTCAAGTGGTTCGAAGAGCTGCTTGTTAAGCTGCTGCCGAAACTCAAAAAACGGGCATCGGTCTATGTCTGCTCCGAATGGTATTCGTCAACAGCGGTTCATCTCATTCTCGAGAAATATCTGAATGTGTGGAATCGTATTACCTGGGAGAGAGAAAAAGGCAGGGGTGCGAAACAGAATTGGAAAAACGCTTCGGAAGATATTTGGTTCGCCACTGTTTCGGATGATTATATATTCAACGTGGCTGATGTAAAGCTAAAGCGCAGGGTCCTCGCGCCATACACCGATACTAACGGCGCCCCAAAGGACTGGGAAGCCACCTCTGACGGCCAATTTCGGCTGACACACCCATCCAATCTTTGGAGTGACATCACAGTGCCTTTCTGGTCGATGCCGGAGAATACCGACCATCCCACGCAGAAACCTGAGAAGTTGTTGGCCAAGTTGATCTTGGCAAGTTCCAACGAGCACGATCTTGTTTTTGACCCATTCGCCGGTGTTGGGAGCACCCTCGTTGTGGCCAAAAAACTCAATAGGCGGTTTCTGGGCGTCGAGATAGAGAAGGAATACTGCCTCCTTGCCGCAAAACGCCTGCATCAAACTAAATCGGACAGATCAATTCAAGGGTACCACGACGGCGTATTCTGGGAGAGAAATTCACTCAGCATCCAACAGCAAAATCGAAAAGAGAAAAGCGTAAACGACTTTGCAGAAAGTCTGTTTTAGCGGTTTTACGATGAGCCTTCCGCCAGCAGTGGCCCGACTGACTATAGGCACCGCTACTTGGGCCTGCCATTCGACGGCAACTTATCACTTAGGACTGCTAATTGGACGTCGGTTGCGGTGCTTTGGGCGACTGCGGCTAAGGCGTATTGGGCCTGGGCGAAAGGGATATCCTTATCAATCCGCAGCGTAACAACCTTATCCTCGGGCGGTAAATCTCTCAAACGCACATCTATCAGCTCGGCCAGTTTCTCAGTTACCGCGGTCATACCGGCATTGTCCTGTGCCTGGACTTCTTCCGGGCCGACCGCAAAGGTGATTCTCTCGGGCCCCTTCATAACCGTCAACGTAGTGACCTGCACGCCCGCATCGGCGTCGCTTTGGGCGAATTGGCAGCCGTCGGGGACAGTTACCGGGAAATTCTCCGCCTCGATAAACTGACAAACCACAAGAAAGAATATGATAAGCAAAAATACAACGTCAATTATGGGCGTCATATTGAACGAACCCGCCTTGGTGCTGTTGCGAAATTGACAGATACGTCTAAAAAACATACTCTGTTCCCCTGTCTTTTCACCGCGAATGCAGCACTTCATCAATAATGTGGCACGGGCATCCTGCCCGTGTAGTCCTCTTTGCTCACCGCGAAGGCAGAACTTCATCAAGCGATTCCTGCGATCTGCCGGTAAACTCGCGGACGGGCCGGCCCACTTTAGCCGCCCGGCGGGCCTCGGCAAGCTTCTGCTTTTCCAGACCGCGCCTTATTTCTGGCATAATATTCTCGGCTTCGGCCACCGCATCATTTACCAGCGCTTCAATTCGATTTCGAAACACCCCGTGTATCCCCACAGCCGGTATCGCAATGAACAAGCCCCAGAACGTCGTCACCAAAGCGACCGATATCCCGTCAGCCAATTGCATCGTTTGAGGCTGACCACCGGCCAAAACAATCGCGTTAAACAGTTTTATCATCCCATAAACCGTCCCGAACAGCCCCACCATCGGCGAGACATTACCAATCAGATTGAGCCATTCAATCCTCCGAAAAAGTGCCGCAGCCTGGTCCTGGAGGGATTCGGCAAGGAGGTTTCGTATCCGGAACCAGTCACCCCTGCCGGCGCTGACTGCCTTTGCCGCCGCAACACTGACAAAATCGCCCCGACCCCCGATCCGAGCATCCAATTGCCCCAGGCCGAACTGCTGTATTGTCCCGACAATGCTCCCGGTCGTCCCCTCGGGAAGCAGCCTTTGGCGGCGAATGGTAAGAAAATGTTCGGCCGCAAAATAAACCGCGATAAGTGACAGCGGCAGCAAGATGAACCAGACGATCGGACCGCCGGCTATCACGAATTGCTCGAAGAATGTCGGCATGCTGTCCGACCGGCCCGAACCGGCCCCAAAGCGGCCGCGCATCCCGAAATATATCACCGCTGATACAGCGGCCAGACCGACAATCAGAACAAGCGTCCTTGCCAACAAGCTTCTGCGCATCCCTTGATTTAACATTCCGTACTTCATATCTCGACATTCAAACGTCAAACATCCAAACTCTCAGCTCAACTGCCGCCGGTGATACACACAAACTCGCCACCGCTTTGTCTTGCGATGGTCTCTAACATCCTGCGGTCGTCATCCTGCGGCAAAAACCCTATCGTATTTATCCTCATCGCCGGTGCAAATCGCTTCCGCAAATTTGCTATTCTCTGCGAAAATCCCGCCGTATCCTCTCTCGTCAGCTCGAATCCGTCCGTGAGAAAATAGACAACCGAAGGGCTCATGCCTTTGCCGTCGCGGATTTGCACAACCCTCTCCAGCGCCGCCGCCGCGTTAGTTCGCCCGGCCGGCTTTATCCTATCGATAAAACCATAAGCAGCGGACTTGGCCTTCGGTGTCGCTCGCAGCAGCCGACCGCCGCCAAGCTCGACCAACTTGTCGCCGCCAAAAAATATGACATAAAAATACTGGTCCGGCTGCAAGGCCGCTATCGACTCTTTAAGCTTCCTTCGCACCTGCCCGAATATACCCTGCATGCTCCCTGAGCAATCCACGAGGTAGCATACTTTGCGCTGCTCGGCGCTGCTGCCGAAGAACTCAATCCTGCCTGACAACTCACCGCTCGACAGCAAAAACTCGCCGCCTGCGCCCGAAGCCTCCGACAAACCGGTATCGGGCCAATCTTGCAAGGCCGGTCTTGCAGCCTCAAAGATCCGGCCGACCGGCGATAATTTGTCCGTCATTTTGGCAAATCCGCTCCTGCCCGTTATCACCGGCGGCTTTGTTATCTTCGGCTTCGGAATCACAGGGACGGCTTGCGTTAGCTTTCTTATACGGCTTATCTTAGCCGTCGGTACGGGCCAATGCCCGTCTCGGGCCTCGGCCCGGGAGAATCTGAGGAGCCCAAAGGCCGTCAGCACTATCAAATGCACGCCTATCGAGACCGTCCACGCCCAGAATGCGGGTTCCCGAACGCATTCTGCCGTCTTTGGGATACCTGCCACACCGCCGCTCCAGCCTGTTGAAACCATCCGTTGATTTACCAATAAAGCCAAAAAGCACTCCGTTACTTCAATCTTCAACCCTGACAAAAGAATGGCCGGGCACCAGAAGATTATAGACGAATATGGCATCGCCGTTGTGCAGGCGGATGCACCCCTGCGAGCCGGCTGTCCCGATCTGCTCCGGCTCTTTCGTCCCATGAATGGCAAAGCCGGTCCTGTCTTTCGCCGCGCCCTCTTTGCCCTCCAGCGCAATCCATCTCGAGCCCAAGGGATAATCCGGGTCTTCCGGGTGATACGTCTTGCCGCCGATAGGATCGGTCCAAACCGGTTTAACCAGCTTTCCTCCCGGCTTGACGAGCCAAAGCCCCGTCGGTGTCTCCATACCCGGCTTGCCAAGACCCACAGGAAAACGGCGAATGAAAGTGTTCTGAAGATATAAGTCCATTGTGAAAGCCGAACGATATACCCTCGCACGAAATGGGCCATTGATGACCTTTATCGTGTCTCCTTCTCGCAAGGCTTTGGGATTCCTGATGTGATTGATCTCCATAAGAATCTCATACGGCACTTTGAATTGCTTGCTGATTATGCTGAGCAGGTCGCCCTGCTTGACCTTGTAAGTCCCGCAAAGCTGATCCTGAGGAAAGATCGTTCTGCTGAACAGCCATTTATCGGCGAGCTTGGAGAGCTGGACCTCAACGAGTGAGCGCTGCTCCTTGCTCATAGGCATGGCCAACGTCTCGTTCAACCTCTCACGCGCCTCTATTATCCGGCTGGGGCTTGCATCGATGAGCGTCATAGCCTCGGCAATCAAGTCAGCCACCTCGGGATTGGCCTCAACATCCACCTTGGGGGCAACCAGGACGACTTTGGTATTCGGCTCCTCTTCCACCGCACGTCTGACCACAGGAACATCAATGTCGTTCACTGCAGGTACGTTGACCCCAGGCACATTAACATCGTTTGAGTCTATTGAAGTTCCGCCTTCATCCTTGCCGAATGGACCAAGGCCATAAATAACGGCAATCATGACAATGACTATAATCAGCCCGGCGACGATATATATTCTGTTTTGTATTCGGCCCCTTGGCTGGCGCCGTGAGCCGATAGAGCGACGAGCCATCCTATTCTCCTTTCCGGTTATCGAAGTGGACTATTTCCTCATCGGTTACTAATAAATCTATAGGTTGATCGTGGTCCGTTGTAGGTACCGAGTCAATCAGTTGCTCGGCAAAGGCAAACCCGCATATGCACGCACTGAGCTGCTCGTGAGCGAAAAACCTGTCGTAATAGGCCCCGCCTCGTCCGAGCCGATTGCCCTGCCTGTCGAATCCAAGGCCCGGCGTAACAACCAAATCAATATCCCCAAACGGCACCGGAACACCTACCGTCGGGTTTCGCAGACCCAAGGCGCCCGTCGAGAAACCCGTCTCCAGCGAGTTTATCTGCACCGGCATCATGTGCCTCTGCTCCCAGGAAACCTTCGGCACAGCCACTATCTTGCCAAGCTGCCAGGCGCCGAGGATGACCTCGGAAGTATCCACCTCGTGCGGAAGCGATAAGAAAAGCATTACCGTCGATGCGTTTTGAAATTGCTCGGTTGAGACGAGATGCTCACATGCCTTGCGGCTTTTCCGCTCCCTCTGCTCGGCTTCTATGGCAAGCAGACTATTCTGCAGCTCGCGGCGCAACTGGGCCTTGTCCATTCAACTGTCCTTCTTCTGGGCGTTCTTTTCGACAGGTCTGCTCTTTTGTATCAAGCTTTCCAGCTTTTGTAAATAACGCCTGATATTTTTTTCAAAACCGGCTTCTTTTGGGTCGTAGTATTTTTTCTTCACCGCCGCCGGGAGATACTCCTGCGGCACGAAGCCGTCCTCGAAATTGTGCGGATACTTGTAATCCGCTCCGAAGCCGGCCTTCTTCGCAGCCGCATAGTGGCTGTCCTTGAGATGCTTGGGCACCGCCGCCGTCGGCTGCTCCTTGACGTCGGCCATCGCCTGCCAAATGGCACAGGCCGAAGCATTTGACTTCGGAGCACAGGCAACATACAACCCCGCCTGCGCCAGCGCCAACTGCGCCTCCGGCAAACCGACAAACTCGGATATCTGAACAGCCGCAGCGGCCAACACAGTCGCCATCGGGTCGGCATTGCCCACGTCCTCGGCCGCACAAATCGCAATCCGTCGGGCAATAAAACGCGTGTCCTCCCCCCCGGCTATCATCCGGGCCAGCCAATAAACAGTCGCATCGGGGTCGGAGCCCCGCATACTCTTCTGCAGAGCGCTTGCCAGATCATAGTGCGTATCGCCCGCGCCGTCGTAGCCAATGGCCTTTTGTTGTATCGACTCTTTGGCGACTTCGAGGTTAAATTTTATCTTGCCTTGGGGCTCGCGGGCCGCCTGCGACAACACACCCACCTCCAAAGCCGTCAGCGCCCGCCTGGCGTCGCCGTCGCACATCACCGCCAAAAAGTTCAGCGCTCTCTCCTCGGCCTCAATGTCATATCCGCCAAGCCCCCGTTCGCCGTCTGCAATCGCAGTATTCAGCAAGCCCAAGACGTCTTCCTGGGTGAGCGGCTCAAAACGAAATACCGTGCTGCGCGAAATCAACGGCGAGTTCACCGAAAAATACGGGTTCTCCGTAGTGGCGCCAATAAGAATCAGAATCCCCGCCTCGACATCATCCAGCAGAACGTCCTGCTGGGCACGGTTGAAGCGATGAATCTCGTCGATGAATAGTACGGTCCTTACCGCGCCGGCCGCGAGCCTGTCGCGGGCACGACTGATTATCCCGCGAATATCCTTAACACTGGCCGCAGGCGCACTGAGATAGTGAAACTTGGCCTCTGTGCAGTTCGCAATCACCATCGCCAGCGAAGTCTTGCCGACGCCGGGCGGACCGTAGAATATCAAACTGGTGAGCCTGTCGGCCTCCAGCATCCTTGTCAGCAGTTTATCGTGCCCAAGGAAATGCCTTTGTCCGATAAAATCGCCGAGTTTCCTCGGCCTCATCCGGACCGCCAGGGGTGCCGCAGAATCAATATTGGCCTGCTCAAGCCCGCCAAACAGCGCTTTATCGTGCCCATCCTCATACATCAGCCACATTATACCGCCGATGACCACAACTGTCGAAAACTATTTCCCAGAGGCCCAATACCGCCTATCTTCTCATCTTTCCCTGCACAACAGCCCCCAGAAAATCCCAAAAAAACTTTTTTTTTATTTGATTTGCGGTCATATACTGATAAATTTATGTATGTGGGGTAGGTGGTTTAATTTTATAAGGGGACTAATGTTTTCTGTGGCGTTGGAAAAAGGATCAAAGAATTTTAAGGAGACTGAGTATGACGAAGAAAGGAATTCTGCTAACTGCTGTGATTTTGTTGAGCACTGTGGGTCTCGTTCGGGCCCAGGAAGGCGAGTTAACTGGAACTATCGATGTAACCTATCTGAGCAGCTATATCTGGCGCGGCTACGATATGTACGAGGAAGACCATAGTGCAATCCAGTTTGGCACTGATCTTAACCTCTTTGACACAGGATTTGGCTTCAAGGTTGCAGGCACAAGGGCCAATGGAAGCGGAGATGGTATTCTGGACCTTGCAAACGAGGATCTGGAACGCTGGGAGTGGACTCTATATTACAACAATAGCGTCCTTGAAGGTGAGACTTACACGACAGACTACACGGTCGGTTGGACCTATTGGAATCACCCAAACCTCGGCCAGGAAACTCTCGATATGCAGGAAATGTTTCTCTCTCTTTCCTGGCCTGAGATTTGCCCTGCAGGCGTTGTTCCCAGCTATACGGTTATTCGTATGTGGCCGTCCAGCAGCAGAAACACACTTAGCCGTGCACTACGTGGTTGGGACAAAGACGGAGACACACATGGTGGCAGCGGCAGCATCGGTGGCTGGTTACATATCCCTGGACTCGCCTACGACTGGACCGTCCCAGGTTTCCTGCCGGATACACCAGAGCAGACGATCCATCTCTCCGCAGCGGCGGTGTACAACGATGGCGTTTTGGGTTCAGACCATGACTGGTCACATGCCGTCTTTGGCGTCTCAACGGACTTTGACCTCGGCGAGAACTGCACCTTGACCCCTGGAGTTTATCATCAGATAACAATGGACGATTCGGTCAATGACGATCAGGACGAAAGCTGGGTCACCGTAGGCGTGAGTTATCGGTTCTAAAATTACAAAGCAGTTACGTGGTATCAAACAGAAAGGCCGGTGGAAAACCGGCCTTTTTTTATCACTTTATCGTCTTGCAACCTTAAATCTTCGGGGCAGCTCGCCGCGGTCCCCACCACGCCGAACAAGCCAACGCTAACCGGCCCAGCCGGCACATTAGCATATCAGCCATCGACCGTCCGCTATTTCCGGTTCCCGTGGGCGTACTCGAACCTTTCTCTCAGCAGCTTTGTAATAAGCCCGGGCCTGCCGTCGCCTATGACCCTGCCGTCTATCTCCACAATGCCGATGACCTCCGCCGCCGTGCCCGTGAGGAAAAATTCATCACAAATGTACAAATCACATCTCGTCAGATTCTTCTCAACCACTTCAAGGTTTTCTTCTCTGGCCAGCCTGATAACAACGTTTCGCGTTATTCCCTCCAGCGCACCGGCCTCGACCGGCGGCGTATAAATCACGCCGTCTCTCACTATGAAAACATTGTCGGCCGTCGCCTCGGCAACGTACCCCTCGTGGTTATACATAATCGCTTCGGGCACGTCATTGTCCAGTGCTTCAATCTTGGCCAGGATACTATTGAGGTAATTCAGGCTCTTTACCTGGGGCGGAATCGCCAGAGGATGATTGCGGACCGTCGTCGCACTGACTACCTTCATTCCCGTCTCATATAGCTCTTCCGGATAGAGCTGAATCCGGTCGGCTATGATGAACAGACTGCCGTCCTTGCAAATAAAGGGATTCAGCCCCAGAGTCCCAGCGCCCCGGGTAACCACCAGCCGAATATACCCATCTACAATTCCGTTGGCTTCAACGGTCTGTTTAATCGCGCCGGCGAGCTCGATCTTGTCCATCGACATCTCAAGCCGAATCGCCTTGGCCGACTCGTAAAGCCGTCGCAGATGGGCCTCCAGCTCGAACACCCTGCCGTTGTAGATGCGAATACCCTCGAATACCCCGTCGCCGTAAAGCAAGGCGTGGTCGAAAACCGACACCCTCGCATCAGCCTCATCGACGAGTTTGCCGTTCAGCCAAATCTTCAAAGCCATAGGAAATCCTCGTACATCGCATTTCGTAACGTTCGTGTCATCCCGCGCAAGCGGGAGTCTATTCTACTCCTATTTGCCGGATTCCTGCTTTGTACGTGTTTAGCCGGGGCCAATTTGATCGTGGCACGGCCATCTTGGCCGTGGTTTCACGCCCTTCAAGCCCGTGCCCTCGCAGCAAGCCACTGAGTCTGTCGTCTGGCTAAACACGTACCCTGCTTTCGCAGGAATGACAGAAGAAAGTTGTCTCCTATCTGCCGGCCGCTAAGTCCTTATTTTGCCGTCGGCCAATATAATTATCCGGCCGGCCCTTCGGGCAATCCGCTCATCGTGCGTTACCATCACTACCGTCTGGCCGGCCCTGTTCAATTCTTCAAGGGTGTCTAAAATACCATTTCCTGTCGCAGAGTCAAGATTTCCTGTCGGCTCATCGGCCAAAAGCAGCCTCGGCTCATTCATCAACGCCCTGGCGATAGCCACCCTCTGCCTTTCCCCGCCGGAGAGCTGATACGGCTTGTGCCCGGCCCTTTCTCCAAGCCCCAGCCGCACAAGCAATTCACCGGCCCGATTCTTCGCCCACTTTCGGCACCCAAACCAGCCAACAACGCTCTTCGAGGCCATCGCCGGCAGAAAAACGTTCTCCAACACATTTAATTCGTCCAATAAATGATAGAACTGAAAAACAAATCCCACCATCTTGTTGCGAAATCTGTTCAGCTCGCGCCCGCTCTGCTTGTCTAAATCCCTTCCCTCGAATTCGACAACACCCCTGTTCGGCTTGTCCAACGCGCCCAATATGTGCAGAAGCGTACTCTTGCCGCTGCCCGAGGCCCCGATTATCGCCACAAACTCCCCCCTTTCCACAGCCAAATCGAGACCCTTGAGGACGTTGACCTGTGTTGCCCCCATCCTGTACGACTTATAAAGCCCATCGGCCCTTATTATGAAATCGTCCTTACTCATAATTGGTTCACCTGCAAAGCCTCTACCGGTCTCGATCTCGCCGCCTGCCAGCTCGGCACTAATGCTCCCACAAGGCACGCCGCTATCGCAGAGACAACTATCACTGCCAGAACTTTCGGGCTCACCTCGCTGGGAATCTCACCTATAGCGTAAATCGTCCGGTCCCACAACTGAAAATGAAATTGCTCGAAAAGCCAGTCTTCTATCCGGTTTATCTTTTCCAGGAAGTAACAGCCGCCGGACAAACCGATCAAAGAGCCCAACAGACCCACCAAAAAAGCAAAACCCGCAAATAGTTCGATAATATCTGCGTTGGAAACACCTATACTTTTCAATACCCCGATGTCCTTGCTCTTGTGGCTGATCAGCATATAGAAAACGACAAAGATGATAAAAACCGTCGTAATCCCCACAAAGCCAAACATAGCGGTCATCATCGTTTGTTCCTTTTCCATCGCCGCGATGAACGTACGCCTATGACCCTTCCAGTCCCGCACGCTCACCGTATCCAGTAAGTACGCTTGTTTTTCATCGGCCTTTCCCTCCTTGAATTTCTTCCACAGCCGCCCAACCGCCTCACACCCGGCCTCCAGCTCGACATCCGGCTTGAACTTCACATGAATAGCGTTGACCCTCTTGACCGCCCCGGCCATCCCGCAAAGCTCCTGGGCCCACTCGAAAGACAAATAGATCAGCGAGCTGTCCACCCTCGCCAAACCGCTGTGCGAATGGTCGCTGTAGTGGAAAGTCTTCGTGTTGACCGGCACCGCACCGGCCCCGGCCAGTGCACCTCGCGACGTCAGAGGAAAACAAGTTATCGAAAAGCCTATCCGCGAAGGATTGGCGTCATACGAATACCGGCTCTTGGAATCACGCTGCAGAGCCAAATCAATACCCAGCACACAACCCGGAAGATTCGGGTCATAGCTCGGCTCAAACGCCCTGGATACGTCTATCTGAACGCCAAGATGCTCCGCTATTGCATCAATGCTCTCTGCCTCCAGCGTGGTATCGCCGTTCAGAAAAGAGTGAATCCCTTCAAGGTCGATGTCTCCTTCGGCAGCGAGCTTCTCGTGGTCAATGTCCGATGCGGCCTTGATTTCCCGGCGCAGAGCTTCGTTCCTCGTGTAATGCAGTGTTTTACCAAAACCTGTAGCCCGGCTGTGCCTTGCAGGGTCAATACCCATAATCTCGACGCCGACGTTCAGGTCTCGGCCGCGGGGACTCAAAAGAGCGTAGCTCTTTATGACCTCCGAGACACTGCCAACCAACTCACTGCCCTCCAGTACCTTCACAAAATCCTCATAGTACGCAAATCCGACCAAAGATTCCGTCCCGACAACACAGTCCCCCACAAAATTGTGGTTCTTCTGCTTGAAATCGCCCACAAGGCCCGTCATCACCGTCATCACAACAACCACAATAAAGACACAAAGCGCAACCGCCAGCACGGCGAAATAAGTGATACGCCGTTTCAATAAGTACCGCATTGCCAAAATAACTTTATACATACGTACTACTCTGTAAGATATACAATGCACGTTGTCATTGCGAGCACCTGACCTGATTCTCAGGATGCAT
>JAGMDR010000296.1 GCA_023128595.1 Planctomycetota bacterium
ACTCCATCAATAAATAAATTTAAGCGATCATATCTATTATCGGCAAAAAGAAGAGTTTTGCTGTAATTATCACATTATTTTACGCGAGCACCCTTCTCAGCTATATGAACATCGGCGAGTCTCTCGTGGTCAAGGGCGGCAAGGAATGGAAAAAATGGGACAAGGAAATCACCGCAAACCTAAACCGCATCCAGAACAACGACGGAAGCTGGACGGGCCATCACTGCATAACCGGGCGGACATTCTGCACCTCGGCTGCACTTCTTGTCCTGATGACCGACCGCGCCCCTGTACCGGTGTCGGCCGAATTCAAGCGTCGGTAAGCGAATGGAAAAGGCCCGGGCCAATCACATGTTCAAACTGACAGTCTTGATGACGGCGGCGGCCCTGACAGTAGCCGGATGTGGGACGGCGCAGCGGCAGCGCCTGGCACGCATCGATGCCTCGTTGACCGGGGCTGTCGAATATCTGGTCGCCGCGCAATCGCCCGATGGGGCCTGGCGCTCCCAGACCTACGGATGTTTCCGCGATGGGCCGACACTTACCCCTTATATTATGAGCTGTCTGCTGTTCTTGCCGCAGGGCCGCCAGAACGTACAAAGCTCGTTCCGCAAAGGCGTCCAGTACCTTGACGATATGGTGGACGAAAACGGCAATATACGGACCGGCCCGCACGGATTGAACTTCCCCGTCTATACCGCCGCCTCCGCAAGCCGCGTCGTTGTCCTGCTGGACAGAACCGCCCAGCGCCTGAGGGCCCAGGCGGCCTGGCTCGA
Organism: Planctomycetota bacterium; assembly: GCA_023128595.1. GTDB lineage: Bacteria > Planctomycetota > Phycisphaerae > Sedimentisphaerales > Anaerobacaceae > DAOVRL01. Next base: position 777 of record JAGMDR010000296.1, read on the forward strand.
CTACCTGCGTGCCCGACAGCTCAGCACGTCTCTGGGCTGGGAACCGTCCGACGCCGACTACGGCGGCTGGGGTTTTTCGTTGGATATTCCGAGAAAGCCCGCCCCCGGCCGGCTCAAAGGCGCCTTCTGCGAATCAAACCTCACTGCAACAATCTTCGGTATCGGTGCGTTTGCCTCGGCCAACAATTCCCTTATGAGGTCGAAGACCTCACATGCTTAGCACCCAGGCTACGCCCTGGGTGGCCATCCTTTCCCCCGCAATTCATTGCGGGGTTCCCACCACTCCCGCAAAGACACGAAAAAAAAACACGCCCCGAAAACGATGGGAGACGGAGCCGCGAACGTCAGTGAGCGGCCAACCCACGAAGCCACAAAGGCACAAAGAGAAACCTTGCCACAGAGTACGCCGAGAGCACAGAGAAATGGTGATTGGCTAATTGGTGAATTACCAATTCACCCAGACAATTTCACGCTTACGCGCCTTCGTTCGACCTCCGGCCGCATGATTCGCGATATCGAACTCGACACGCCGCCAAGTTTTGAAGATATCTTCGTACAATGCCGAGGGATACCCACTAATGACTATTTTCGCGCAGCACGCGTTCAACACCTCGCCGAGTTCATGATGGCCTTCCTCTGTCATCTCTACGCCGTATACATTTCTGCTATTAGGAGCACGCGTCTGATGTAAATAGGGGGGGTCACAATATATTAGAGCTTCAGGGTCATCGAAGCGGCGTATCGCATCAATTGCAGGTTGTGACAAGATTTGTACCCTCCGCAGTCTCTCGATTATTTCGGGCAATTGGTCAATCGCAGTCCACCACGCGTTGACGTCTCCTGCCATTCCGCCACGAGCCCTTTTAGTTGTATAACTCCAACTTCTTCCCCTACCACCGAAAGACTGCCTCCACCTCACGAAATCACACACCGCCTTGTCGAGTTCTGAAGCATCAGCCGGATAACACCCAGCACTTTCAAATTCGTATTGGCTATAGGGAACGAACCGAACACGCTCGACAAATTCATGACCTTGCATCTGCAAAACTCTGAACAACCGACTTACCCTCATATCAAGGTCGTTGTAAGCTTCAACATCCACCGGTTGTTTGTTCAAGAGGACAGAAGCCGCTCCGCCAAAAGGCTCGAGATAGATCCGGTGTGGTGGGAAAACTGAAATGATGCGCTGGGCCAAATAATACTTGCCCCCATGCCATTTTACGGGAGGTCTCACTGCCATCCTTCTTCACACAAGATACCAACCACGACACATGTTCTCCATTCCAACAGGACTAGGCTACCAACCTCACAAAGTTTAGAACAGGCCTAAATTGCTTAGCAAGGACTACTTCAATAGCGCGTCTCTTACTTCGCCCCGTGCCCGGCAATGACGCAATCCCTACAAGGAGTGGGTTGTTCTTCACGTCCCACAGCCACTCTGGCAAGCCCTTTGAATCGCTCACAGCTAAGTGGCGTTCTAAGCGATGTCTCAAGTTGTCTGTCTGCCCTAGGAACACAGCCTCCTTGCTGCTTCTGAATAGATAGATACCTTCATTCTCAGGCACGGATTTCAGTCTCATGGAACTAACATTCTTGAAGGGACCCAAGTCTGGCAACGCACCCATTTCTTGTTTCTGCTTCTCACCCAAGCGCCCTCCCTTTCGCAGACCAAAGGCAGCCCACCGGTACTCTAGCGGACTAAACCCTGGAGCCAATCGCGAAGCATACGCGTCGAATTGACTAGCCAAATCAGGATCGCAGATTACTTGATCAAGTGACACATTTTGTGCTTCCTGGAGAAATCTTACCGCCAACTCACTTGCGTACTCAAATTCGTCTGTTTTCTTCCCAAGAATGAAAGGCTTCGTCTTGATCAGCGCAGAAAGGTTCAACAACTCGCTGGCCTTCCTCGCGTTCATCAGTTTCCAATTGAGATCATAATCTGTACCCGACAACCCGAGCTCACGGCATCGCCTTATAAATCGTCGGTCTAATTCAGGATCGGCAATTACACGATCTGGCGAGTATCCGGTTCGAACCTCCACGAACGCTTGCATGATACGTGCCAACGGCCCTCCGGCCATCTGCTCCAACTGAACAGCCAACTTAGCGACCACCAACTGATTCAAGCTGATCCCTTCGGTCTTTGCTTCATTCTCAAGCGCCATATGGAGCGATCGAGGTAACCTGACCACGAACTTTCCGCTCTTCTTAGGGGTGCCTCCACTCACGACGCCGGTAGATTCCATCTTCTGCTCAACAAGCTTGTGAAGTTCGTTGTAGACTTCAGTCTTCCGAAACGCGGCTCTTTCTTCAGTGTGCCGAAATGTCTTCGCAATCAACCCTTCTATCGGGTCGAACAACGAGTTGGATAAATCGGCCCATGTGTGGCATGATCCAGCAAGTTCACGGGCTTTCCGTAATATGCCTTTTGACTCATCCATTATTCTAATCCACCATCTTCGTCAGGCTTGACAAACTCCACTTGGGAATTTGTAACTTCAAACCATATCGATTCTTGCTTGAGCGTCCGTGCGAGTTTACGCGCTAATTCCCTTAGTTCGTCAATTCGATCAGGGGCTACTGCTACCCATATCTCCAAAGTAGGCTCATGTTGCATCGTCCCATCAGCCATGCGAAAAGCACCTTGGTTTACACCAGCAACAGTGTGCCCATCAAATTCTTCATCAATCTTTCGTTTTATTCCAACAATGACGCTTTCAGGTACTGGCGTACCATCCTTGTATTGCGTCGGAACCAATATTATGCACTTGTTCTTTCTCATCCCTAGTTAAATAGTACTATATATAGTATCGTCTGTCAATAACTTTTCTTGAGAAAAACAGCTTTTTTTTCAAATGAACAGTGTTTCTAGCCCGATAACCTATAAAATCCACGCCACAGCGCATTATCAGAGTATTAGCCCGCAAAAATTCCGATTCACTGCCCTAAAAACTCGCGTCAATATCCCGCTCACGATTTCACGTTGCTCGCTTACTGCTGCGTCATCTTCTTTACAAACTACCCCAGATTCCGACCCCAGTCAAGCAAAATAATCGCTGGCCCCGCCCCCAATCCACCAATTCTCTAATCTTCTCTATCCCCTCCGTGGCCAAAAAAATCCGCGTAAACCCCTTAGGCGGAGCATCCAACTTTAGTCACTTTAGCTCACTTTAGTTCACTTTATTTCACTTTAGCTCACTTTAGCTCACTTTATTTACTTTACATCTAACAAGTTATGTGGTATAATGCCTATCGAACTAATAGCGGATCCTTGATACTAAACCATCACTAACCCGCACATTGCATAACCTGTTTAATCAAAAACACTTAACTCTCTGTGCTCGTAAACAATCGTTCAACC
>JAGMDR010000297.1 GCA_023128595.1 Planctomycetota bacterium
TCCGTTTCACGCTGAACCAGTACAGCCGGCTTATGAGCTTACCTGTGGCAGAGCTATGCTGCTGCCCGAAAAGCGATAAATCCTCTTATAATCATGCGTTAATCAACCAACTTTTTTGCAGTATCAGCACTCAAAGGCCCTCGCAGGTGCCCTTACTCCAAAACACTATAACGATCAGGTCGGCAGCCTTGCCAGATTAATGTGTTTCCTTGGACAAGGTTGCAAGATAGAGAGTATTTCAACTTTGGATCTGCAGAACTACAAAAGCAAGCTTCAGAGTGCTTATGGTTCGGTCCATCGATTAAATCTTAATATAAGCGTCATGAAAGCTATGTTTCATTGGGCAAGAAGGAATGATGTTCTTGAGACTATCCCAAATATTGATGCCATCTCAAAATGCAAGATCGTTCATCAGGAAATGTACACGTTCAATTCGGAACAGATTAAGAAATTGCTGTCTGCTGCAAATGTCAAGATGAAGGCTATGATATGGTTGGGTCTGAATTCTGGATTTGGATGCACGGGCTGCGCTCGGTTGAAATGGAAGGACCTCGACTTTGAAAATGGCAGGGTTCAACTTGCCAGGAACAAGACGGGAGTGCCGAGGAATCTGCCATTGTGGCCCGAGACAATACAGGCGCTGAAAGAACTGCCGAGATCAGGACAATTGGCATTTTATACCTTACAGGGACATCCCTGGGTCACGACTGTGGTCAAAACCAATGTGGATGGAGAGCGAGAGTATACGTCCGTCAATCGGGTTACCTCAACATTTTCGAGGCTTATAAAAAAGGTTGGAATCCATGCGCTGAAAGGAACAGGTTTCTACGCTCTTCGCAGAACCGCTGCCACGCTGGCAGCGAGGTCGGGAAACCCATTTGCAGTTCAGAGACTTCTGGGTCATGTCAATTTGGAGATGGCGACAAGATATGTACAGGATGTTTCTAAACAGACTGACCGAGTTATTCAGAATAGTAGAAAGTATGTGATTCGAGGAGAGAACGTTGCGTGATCGAAGCTCGATTTTGCAGATGTGTTTTCCTATGTGATTTGACTATATAATTTGTGAGAGCAAAGGCCTTTACGTTCTAAGTCCATGCTATCTGATTGTTCTCTTCAGCGGCTGTCGTGGAAAAGCGGTCGTGTCTTTCGAAAACATAGAACTTGTCAGTATCGCTTTGTCCGCGAAGATGGCCGAAACCGGAATCAGAACTGAATTCCCTTGCACAGCCGTAGCTTATGCAAGTTTCAGGCAAACGGGTCGCACATTATCAGACTATTTGATAAGGAGTCTTCGGCAGCGAAAATGCACATATAATGGTGATGTCTGCACACGGATAATCACGAGTCAAAACACTTGCGGTTCGGGGATCGATATGGCATCTTAGTGTCAATGAATAGGTTGACAGTGTTGCCGAGCGTATTCGACGATAATCTCGGCCAGACTGTAATGACAGGTAAACGGTGATTGGTGTGGACTCCGACGAGAAAAGGATATCCCGGCCGGGCTCGAAATCGGTCGTGGGCTGTGGAGTATTCTTCGTATCTTTCTATTTGTACGGCTGGCTGATTATTGAGCCGACGCTAATTTACCAAGCGCTTGGAACTTCGATAGACTATCCGGCATTTTCGGCGGGCCGGTTATTTCTCAACAGCTTTCTGAGCTATCCGGGCGGGCTGATTGCGTATGCGGTGGGATTTCTGTCACAGTTGTTTTACTTTTCCTGGGTGGGGGCCTTGATTATCACCGTAGTCGGCTGGTGTTTCTGGCTGCTCACAAATAGACTTTCCAGCCTGGCGGGATTGACCAAGGGCAGTGTTATATGTTATCTGCCGGCAGCAATGCTGCTGACGGCGTACAACCGTTACGACCATCAATTAACCAGCTACGCGGCCCTACTGGTGGCGCTTGTGCTCTTGGTTGTGTATGAGCGGGTGGCTTCGCACAGCACCGGCCTCGCAGTGACGACGTTTTCGGCTATGTTCGTCACTCTGTACTATATCGCCGGCGGTGTGAGTTTGGTCTTTGCGCTGTTGGCAGCGATTTATGAAATTATTGTCAGACGACGCAGAATTCTTGGCATGCTGTTCTTGGCGGGCCCGGGCGCAGCTTATCTTATCGGCAGATATCTCTTCGATATGCAAATAGAAGTCATCCCGCTGCGGTTCTCAGTATTTGCCGAACCGGACCCATGGGTCAAATACAGCGTGATCTGCCTGTATCTTTACTTTCCGCTGGTTTTGCTCGCAGCAGGCTTGCGGCAAAAGTCACTGCCCAAAGCAGATCCGGGCGACAGCTCCCAAAAACCATGCGAGAGAAAACCTTCTCATAAAGCAAAAGCTGCGCCGACTCCTCAGATAGATCCCAAACAGCTCAAGATAGGGCCAGTGCTGGCGGCCGCTGCCATAGTATGCGTTGTTGCTTCATTCGACGGCACAAAGAAGAAACTGATGGAGATCGACTACTTTGCGCACAACCGGATGTGGACGGAGGTGCTCGATACCGCGAGCCGAATCCCGCCTGAATCGTACGATATGTATTGCGTTCACGACATCAACCGCGCCCTGTACTACACAGGCTCACTTGGTGACAGGATGTTCTGCTATCCACAGACGTTACCTGCCCTGATGCTTACGAACATTGAAGGTGAGAAACCGGCCGGCAGGACATTTATGAAAAGGAGTAAGCTGTTTTTGGAAATCGGGCACGTCGCAGATGCAGAAAGAGACGCCTTTGAATTTCTCGAGCTTGTGGGCGACTGCCCTTCGGTTCTCGAGCTGCTTGCAACAATAAAGCTGCTCAAAGGCCAGACCGAAGCGGCAAAAGTGTTTCTGAGGGTATTAAGTAAAGACCTGATACACGGCAGTCGGGGACAAGAGCTTCTCCGTCAGATTGCCGAAGACCCTCAAATGACCGGCAATAAGAGGATTCAATATCTGCGCAGCGTTTCGACCGACAAGGAAAGTACGCGCAGCGGGTTCGAAGGGGACGATTTCTTTGTTCAGCTTCTCAACAAGAACAGCGATAACAGAATGGCATTCGAGTATATGATGGCGTTTTACCTGCTGACCGGCCAGGTTGACGGGATTACTGCAAACATCGGACGGCTGCGTGCTCTGGGTTATACGAAGCTGCCGCGCCATTATGAAGAAGCGATTGTGATCTATATGGGCTCGGGCCGAAGGCAAATGGACCTGCATGCCGGGCAGGTGAGCACCGAGACTATTGAACGCGCCAAGTCAGCGGATGCGATCTACAAAAGTCACGGCGGCAAGCGCAACAAGCAGCGTGCCGCCGAGGCGATGACCGCGGATTTCGGCGACAGCTACATTTTCTACTACATTTTTGACTTGCCGAAAACAAGATGATGAAAAAACGCTATGGTTACTTGATATTGATTTGCGTGGTTGCTGCTACAGCCGCAGGGTTGTGGCGTACATTATGCAAAGACACGGTCTCGGTTGAAGACTATACATCGGTTTCCCGGATGCCAACGATCAAGCCTGATTATGCAGGGACGGTCATCCCGGCGAATATAGCGCCCTTGAATTTTATGGTTCTCGAGTCCGGGACGGAGTACCTGGTTAAGATACATTCAGCCAACGGACAGGGCGTCGATGTCCTCAGCAGAACGGGCAAGATCAAAATCCCCGTGCGGCGATGGAATTCAATGCTCCGGGCCAGCCGGGGACAAAAGCTGTTCTTTGATGTCTATGTGAAAAGCGGCAATGGTATTTGGAACCGATACGAAAGCATTATCAATACCATTGCCAGAGAGGATATCGATAGTTATCTTGTGTATCGTTTGATGAAACCGATACACAACTGGTGGAAGACAATCAGTATTTGTCAACGTAACCTCACCAATTTCGGTAAGTCGGTGGTTCTGGACGGCAAATCTTTCAATAACGGCTGCCTCAACTGCCATACTTTTCTCAACAACGAACCCAACTGTATGACGATCGGCGTCCGCAGCGCCACTTACGGCAGTGCGACGCTGTTTGCCGAAAACGAACGGGTGAGCAAGATAGGGATCAAGTGGGGCTATGCAGCCTGGCACCCGAGCGGGACGGTGGTTGCATATTCGATGAATAAGGTTCGCCAGTTCTTTCATCGCACTACGATGGATATTCGTGACGTGATCGACCTTGACTCAGCCCTGTGCTACTACGTAGTTGACACCCAAACCGTCAAAAGCAATCCCGGCATAGCCGACAAAAACAGACTGGAGAGCTACCCGACATGGTCGCCCGACGGCAAATATCTTTATTTCTGCAGTGCCCCGATATTGTGGACTGACCGCGATACAGTACCGCCCCGGCGCTACGACGAAGTCAAATATGACTTGAGACGAATCAGCTATGATGCCGAAACGGACCTGTGGGGAGAACCCGAGACCGTACTTTCGGCAGACCAAACGGGATTGAGTATCCTGGTACCGCGTTTTACTCCGGACGGTCGATTTATGATATTCTGCATGTGTGAGTACGGCTGTTTTCCCATTTACCAGGTGAGCAGTGACCTCTATCTGATGGATATGCAAACCGGCAAATATCGTAAGCTCGCTATTAACAGTCGGTTTGCCGAGTCGTGGCACAGCTTTTCAAGCAACAGCCGGTGGATGGCTTTTAGCAGTAAGCGGCGAGACGGACTCTTTACCCGGACTTATTTCAGTTACATTGATGAAAACGGCAAGGCGTATAAGCCGTTCGTTCTCCCACAGAAAGACCCCACATATTACGATTCGGCGCTCCAGACCTACAGTGTACCTGAATTGATTAAGGGCCCGGTCAAGGTGGCGCCAAGAGCACTTGCGCGCGCAGCTCGCCAGGCCGACAAAATTGAGGTCGATATTCCCCTTACCCGAGCGACAATAAAGGCGGGCAGTTCCGAACCCTGGCAACAAGTACAGAGGTAATTTGCCAAATTCACTTGAATGCAATCACGCCGGAAGGACTCACTCCCTTTAAGGGCTTCTGCAAAACTGCAGGTTAGCCCGAACGTGGAGTTTTGCAAAACTCCTCTTCCATCTCAAGTCTATGGACTGCCGCCGGGCGTAGGTGGCCCGGCCTGCCAGTTCGCCGGGTCGTTGCCCGAATGATACCCGTCAGCGTGGACCCGCTGCAGGGCAGCGCCCAGGCCGTCAGGAGACTCCGGCCACGGAGAAACGTCAGAGTAGATCACCTCGTCAACCACCACCCACGAAAGCGGATTGGGAAGATCCGGGGGCTGGGGACGTTTCAATG
>JAGMDR010000298.1 GCA_023128595.1 Planctomycetota bacterium
CGTTCGACTACGAATGCAATATGGATAACCTCAAGCTGACGGCTCATCCCTCGCGCAAAGGCCCCAACGAAGGCGCCTGGTACGGAAACATCTGTGTCACGGGTAACACGTCATACCTTATCATGGGCGAAAGGAGCCTCGCCCGGTTGGCCAGAATCGTCGGGGACCGACAGATGGCAGCGCGGCGAAAACGGCGGATCGACAAGGCTATCAAGGCGATGCGAGACCACATGTGGGACGAAAAGGCAGGGGCGTTTCTGTCGGTCAAGCGTGATACGATGGAAAAGGTTCCGGTGGTGACTATCGGTAGCTGGATTCCGTTGACAGCGGGTGTCCCCACCAAGGCTATGGCAAAGCGCATGGCCGAAGTGCTCGCCACTGATGCCTGGCAGACACCACTTCCGGTCCCGACGGTCGATCGCACGGATCCGAGGTGGAAATCCAACGGCTTCTGGCGTGGAGACATCTGGCCCTCGACTAACTACCAAATCGCTCGAGGTCTGGCTGACTATGGACATAAAACTCTGGCCGCCGACATCGCCGACAAGACTGTCGCCAACGCGATCAAGAACGGGATCAACGAACATTACGACTCCATTTCGGGTAGGGGCATCGGCGTCGAGGATTACTGCATGAGTTGTACGTTGGTTACCATGATGCTCGACGGGCTTACGCAGAAGCACAAGTTGAAGCTGCGAGACAAAAGACCTCTGGGTTGACCGGCGAGGCGAGTTGCCTCTGAGGAATGGTTACCTCGGTTCGAAAGTATTGAGCAATATGAAGTTTTTCACATCGCTGTTTGCAATTGTGTTCATAGGATGCACGGTCGTTTCAGGAAGCGAATCCGATACACTACCTCCGCTTGAGGATGCGCGAGCTCCGAAGAACTTCGCGGAAATGTGGGCTGGGTTTGATCCTCGTGTGGAGCCTCTCGAAGTCGAAGTTCTCAAAGAATGGGAAGAGGAGGACGTCCTGCTGCGAATCGTTCGATTTCGTATCGGCGTCTTCAAAGGACAGAAGGCCAGGCTGGCGGCGGTCTATGGGTTTCCAAAAGACGCGCCTGAGAGTGGAATGAGACTTCCCGGGCTCGTGCAGATTCACGGTGGCGGCCAATACGCCGACTACCGGGCCTGCCTAATGAACGCCAAGCGTGCATACGCGACTGTTTCCATCGCTTGGGCTGGCAGAATCAACGCTCCCGGATATCAAGTCACACGTGCGGAAGTGAAGCTCTTCTGGGACGAGAAGACCAACGATCCCAAGTACAGACTGACGACAGACTGGGGCGCCGTCGATGGCTATCACGCACCCGGCAGAAATCCCGACAACGTATTTCCCAGCGCCCGGCCGGCGGCCTGGACACTCGACGAAGTGGAATCGCCGCGCAACAGCGGCTGGTTTCTTTGTGCTCTCGCAGCTCGCCGAGCACTGACGTTTCTGGAACAGCAACCGGAGGTCGATCCGGACCGGCTCGGGGTCTACGGGCATTCGATGGGTGGAAAGCTCACCGTGATGACCGCCGTCGACTCGCGAGTGAAAGCTGCCGCACCGTCTTGTGGAGGCATCAGCGACCGCGATAACGACAGTGGCCTTTTTCGAGCGACACTTGGCGACAATGTCAGCTTGAAGCAAGTATCGTGTCCGATCGTTTTTCTCAGCCCTGCAAACGATTTTCACGGGCGTATCGGCGACTTGCCTCATGCGGTCCGGGAAATCTCGAGCAAAGAGTGGCGAGTTACTTGTTCCCCGCACCACAACCATCAGGACACGGCGGAATACGAAGTTGCCACCTTGCTGTGGTTTGACCAGCATTTGAAAGGCGCGTTTGCGTTCCCAAGGACTCCTGAATCTGTTTTGAAACTGGATACCCCCGACGGCATTCCTATGATTTCTATTCGGCCCGATCCTTCAAAACAGATTGTGTCGGTCGATGTCTTTTACACTCAGCATGGCAAACCGGATGAAAGGCCCGAGGACAGAGAGAATACGATGCACCGTTATTGGCATCATGCCCGGGCCACCGAGGCGGACGGACGCTGGACCGCGAAGCTACCGGTTCAAAGCACGGCCAACCCGCTCTGGGTTTATGCCAACGTCGTGTACCCGTTGGACGCCCCAGTAATAGGCGCCGGCTATTACTACGGGACCTACACTGCCAATACATTTAATTTGTCTTCTTTGCTGCAGGTAGCAACGCCCAACGACCTCAAGACCGCCGGAATTCGAGCGACTCTGAAGCCTTCGCTGGTGATTGAGAATTTTGAAGGCGACTGGGAGAAAGAGTGGTTCACCTACAAGCTTGGGGAATGGTCGCGTGCCACTCACAAGGTTTACGACGATACATGGAAGGCGCCCGAGAAGGCGAAGCTTGCATTTAAAGTCCGCGCTGCGGAAGCGAATAGACTGGTTGTCACGATCGATGGGTACGCCGCCGAGGTCGAACTTACGGGCGGAACGCAATGGCAGGACGTTGTTTTGGCACCAAACGATTTTCACAATCTTGCCGGCGAACCTTTGGCGAGTTGGGAGAACATCAAGCAATTGAAACTCGGTCATGCAGAGAGGCTACGACCAGAACCTGGCGACACGGCCAAGCCACGAATCGTGGGGAAGAACTGGCGCGGCCCCAAACCCGAGTTCCGCGAGTTGTGTTGGCAGTTGCCGAACGCTTCCTGCGAATCCACTCAATCGCTCATTCTCGGCGTCTTTCCAAGATCGGTTGCCCAAGTGCCTGTGGACTCTCAAGGCAAGACCGTCTTCTCATCTCGATTCACACCCAGCGGCAGCCTATGGGACGAACGATTGAATGAGAAACAAGTTTTTCAGTTGGAGATCGCTCACCGGCAGGACGCCGATAACTCATTTCAACTGCGCATGGGAAAGGGCGGTCAAATCTATTCACTGCGAGGGCCGTTCGGCGAGAGTGTGCCGCCGTCCTGGCGCGCGGTGAGCAGTCACATTTCACCATGGAACGACGAGGTGTGGCAGTTTGTTGCTGTCTGCACGACGTACAACGGTGTCCAAGCTTCTCTGAAGGCAGGCAAATTCCCAGACGAGACTATCGCTCGAATGAAGAACTCTACCTTCCGCAGCAGCTTCTTTATTCACAACTCAGGCGCCTACATTCCCGGCGGCGCTGAGATCGATTCGCTCTATTGTCCGCTGCTGGCATTCGAGGTTCGGCCGGAAGATCGCTGTTGTCGAATGCTCAATTGGGGCTTGGTGCCGCAAATCAAGACGGTTCATCGGTCGCCGTTGCTTTACTACACGCAAGTTCGTGACGTCGGCGACGGAGTCATCGAACTGAGCTGGGTCGTTCACAACTTCAGCGTTCGAAAAGATGTTGTATTCGACCACTTGAATGCACCGTGGGGCGGCACGCGCGTAACCAGTCTGCCGCTACGGTATGTCAGTGCTCCCGACGGTAAACTGACGGAGCGAAAAGACATTCTGAATTCCGCTGGGGTAGTGCCTGTCAGAAATACGGGCGGCTGGAATCTGTCGTGTGCGTCCGAAGCGGACGACAGCCCGAGTCTGGCTCTGGTGTATGGAACGGACAGGCACCTGGAAGCCGAGCGTGCGCGGGAACTCGCCGGTGAAGCATTCTGTCAATTCAGTCATTCGCTTTATCGCGACTGGCGGGCCAGCGCGCCGGCCTACGACAGAGCGTGGAAAGACTGGCGTACCAGGCCCCCCAACAGTTTCCGAAACTATGACGTGTGCGAGGTCATTCCCAAACTGCGAATCTCGCCGCAAACGACCATCTGGTATCGCAGTTTTCTCGTTGTGGGGCGCAAGGATAAGACGGTCGGACTGGCTCAGTCACTCGTTGACAAAGTCGATTACGGGTTGCTCAGTTTTGATCCGCGGATGGCTCCCATGCGATCAGTGTCGATTCCTTTAGAAAGCGTTGATACCGGCGACAAACGCCTTCCCCTTAAGGCCAACTTTAAAATCTTCGTCCGACCGGTTAGCGGATCAAAACCGCTATTCCTGATTCAGAATGCAAGAACAGGCCGACGGATTATCACGACTGATCCTTATTACTTCGTCACGAAGCAAAAGCTGGATTTTGGTGTGCCGACCGAACATCCACATCACGATTACTACAGCTCGATTAACGGCTACTCCATGGACGAAAGTAACACGAACTGGCAGTCGCTTCTTGGATATGGCTACGCGAGCAAGCCCAAGACAGGTTCCTGGAAGCAGCTCTCGACACTCGTTGATCCATCGGTGTTCCCTGAGCCGGATCGATACCATCTCGACCTGTGGGTGAAAGATGCAAAGCACGAATAGCAACTGGATAATTGCGTCGACGACGCGGCTGGCACTCTTAGTCGTGGCAACGCTGTCCCCGAAGAATTCGACGTGCCGAAGCTGCCCTTTGCCATTGCCACCATCGGCTTCGACGGAAAGGCTACTCTTGCCGAATTTCCGGAGATGTATTCCAATCAGTTTGATGGTCTTGAAAAGAACGAGGATGGTCTGTTAACGGTCGAGGAAATATACTACCGTAATGCACTCTTATCATAGAAGATCGATAAGAATATACTTCGCTATTCTGTGGCTGCTGGCTGTTCTATCGGCACCGGCAACGATGGAGACTGCAGTCGGCGGGGACAACACGGATTATGTTGGCATGGTCGATCCCTATATCATGTCGGCCCGAGGGCGTTGGTTCTTCTTCGGCACGGGTAGACGGCCCTTCGGCATGGTGAACGTATTTCTGGACACGCACAACGCCGGGCAGGGTGGAGGCGGTTACAACTATCGCTTTAACGAAGTGATCGGGTTTTGTCATCTCCACGGCTGGATGACCGTGGGCCTGGATGTGATGCCGACGACCGGGGGCGATTACAAGCTGAACAAGAACGGATGGAAATCGCCGTTCAGCCGCGACACGGAAATCGTTCGGCCTGGCTACCATAAGGTCTACCTGGACAAGTATTCCATGCAGGTAGAAGTTACCTCGACGGAACGGGTGGGCTTCCATCGCTACACCTATCCAAAAGGCGGACGAGCGGACATCATCTTCAGCCTGGGAGGTCCCAGCGGATCTGCGACCATGACCAACGGACATGTTTCCGCCACAGGTATAAATGAGTTGGAGGGATATTACGACCGGATCAAAGGTACCTGGGGCGGCCCACCAGCGGTCCGGACATTTTTCGTGGTGAAGTTGGATATCAGTGTCTGTCCCAAAGGAACTTCCTTATATCATGACTCTTGACCGCTATCACCTTAAGAGCGTTGCATAGTCTTTGTTTTTCGTTCTTGCTGCTTGCTGAACACAGGAAAAGTCCCTCAATATGTCAAATACTCAGCAGTGTATTCTTTCGTTCTTGACAAAACAGGCCTTTTTGAGAGCATCTGTTCACTGATACGCGCCTGCATATTCTCTTTTCAAAGAGCATTCACTGGAAATTCAGCCGTTTGCTGTGGTCCCATCGGCGCTTGACAAGCGCAAGCTGTGCCGCTTTTGGAGCTATTGTCAACTGTTGTGTTCTAGCCCTTATACAAGCGTGATCT
>JAGMDR010000299.1 GCA_023128595.1 Planctomycetota bacterium
TTCTCACGCGCGCCAAGGGTGCTGGAGCCGGTAAGTGTTACCAGCGTCCCCAGAGTGGCCAGCCCGCCTTTGACAAAATCTCTTCTATTCATCGGATTGTGGAAGATTGCCGCCATAGTATGTTGCCTTCCTCATTCTGTTTAGTTTTGTGCTGCCGGGCGATTTTCCGGCGGGCTTTTCTATGCTCTCATATATAGCCCGCCGTTGACGGCGATATATTCGCCGGTAATAAAGCTCGCCGCCTCGCTGGCCAAAAACAGTACCGCATTGGCTATATCCTCGCCGGTGCCGTTTCTGCCGAGCGGGGTCTTTTTTGCCACTTCTCTGCAGCGTTCGGGCGTACTGTACTGCTCGTGGAAGCGAGTCTCGATAAAGCCGGGGAAGACGCTGTTGACCCGGATGCCGTACTTGGCAAATTCCTTCGCCATAGAGATAGTCTCGGTTGCGACGGCCGCTTTTGCGCCGGAGTACATACCGGAGCCGCCGGCCCCGCCCGTCTGGCCGGCAACCGAGCCGATGTTGATAATGTTGCCCTTGCTCTTTTTCAGGTACGGCAGCGCTGCTCTCGTAACTAAAAAGACGCTCCGGACGTTGGTCGCATAGACGTCCTCGTGATATTCGAGCGTTCCGGTCTCGAAGGATTGTCTATCGACCATGGTCCCGGCGTTATTGACGAGGATATCGAGCCCGCCGGCCGCTTCGACGAACTTCTCGACCACGCTCCGGGCCTGCTTTTCATCTCGCAGGTCACCGGCCACGAGCGCGCCGTCACTGTTCTTCTTGACCTGTTTGAGGGTCCTTTGCGCCCCGTCTTTTGTGCTGAAGTAGTGGACTCCGACATACGCGCCTTGCCGGGCAAAGAGGATAGCGGTCGCTTGGCCGATCCCGCTGCTGGAGCCCGTGACTAAAACCTTCCTGCCTTTTAAATCCTCGTAAGTCATTGCAGTAGTTAGCGCCCGGATTTTTCCGCCCTGTGGTTTTCTGTGTTCCTTTTTTTGCCAATTCACCAGCCGGCCGGTTGAAGTAAGTCGCTGACAGGTTCGTCCCACCAGTGCGGATCTCTGAAGTACTGCTTCACCATCAAGGCAGCGACGACACCGTCGCCGGCGGATGTGGCCAGTTGCATAGTTGCCCCGACTCTGCAATCTCCCACCACAAAGACGCCAGGCACGTTTGTTCGGAGGTATGCACAGTCACACTTTACAAATCCTTTGTCGGTCAACTCCACAAAGCCTTTCAGAAAGCCTGTATTTGGCGTCATACCGACAAAAATGAACACACCATCACAAGGATAGTCCTCCTCCCGGCCGGTCTTAACGTTTTTCAACCTAACCGACTCAACCCTTTCTGTGCCCCCTATTGCAGTTGCCACGGTATCATACTTGATAATCAGGTTTGAATCCGGCCCGCCGGCTTTGTCCAGAAGCTCCTCGACCAGGACTTTCGCTGCTCTGAACTCGTCCCGCCGGTGTATAAGCGTGACCCGGTCGGCGTATTTTGTCAGATGCAGCGTCTCCTCGATCGCAGTGTTGCCGCCGCCTATAGCAACCACCTGCTTGCCGCTAAAAAACGGCGCATCGCACGTGCCGCAATAGCTGACACCTGCAGCAGCTTTGCGGAACTTTTCTTCTCCGGGAACACCGAGTTTGCGATAGTTGCTACCCGGCGCCAGGATGACGGCCCTTGCGGTGTACCTGTCGTTGGCGCAGCAAACCGAGATGTTTGACCCTTGCAACTTCTCCAGGCCCGTCACTTCACAGCCGGTCTTTATCTCGGCGCCGAAATCCTCAACCTGTTTTTGCATCTGTTCAATCAGGCCTGGCCCGTCAATTCGTACGATGCCAGGATAGTTCTCTATTCTGTCGGTTGTGCTGATTTGCCCGCCCGGCAGGAGTCTCTCGAGCACTAAGGTTTTTAGCCGGTCTCGTGACGCATACAGAGCCGCCGCCAGACCGGCCGGGCCGGCACCTACAATAATAACATCGTACGTAGCCTCGGTCATTTTGAACTCACCGCCGGGTTTTATTCCAAGTACGGCTCTATCTTCTTCTTAACGTCGGACTCATAACTTGGCGTAACTCCAACGATCTGATCCACCATCTGCCCATCCTTAAAGATATGCAGCGTTGGTATGCTCATAATGCCGTACTCAATAGCCGTCTGGCGTGCTTCGTCAACATTCAATTTGCATACCTTCAATTTTCCCTCGTATTCTTCGGCTATTTTGCCGAGCACCGGCCCAGCCATCAGGCAGGGTGCACACCATTGGGCCCAAAAATCCACCAGCACCGGCGTTTGCGAATTCAATACTTCGCTCGCAAAATTC
Organism: Planctomycetota bacterium; assembly: GCA_023128595.1. Taxonomy (GTDB): domain Bacteria; phylum Planctomycetota; class Phycisphaerae; order Sedimentisphaerales; family Anaerobacaceae; genus DAOVRL01. Next base: position 2,327 of record JAGMDR010000299.1, read on the forward strand.
TCATCCGTAAGATCAATTGTCTTGCCTTCAGCCATCGTTCATGCTCCTTACTGCAAACTGTATCAAAAATCAAAACCCAAACCGGCATACTAAAACCCAAAACCGATTTTGTCAAATACCTTTGTCTGCCTTTTTCCACTAACCCTCCAAACCTGCGGTAAAACCGCAGGCTAAATATCGCTATTTAGATTATAACCTGGGGTAAAACCCCAGGCTAAATATCGCTATTTAGCCCCACGTTTCACGTGGGGTTTTGACCTCGCACATACTTTATCCTTCGCCCCAAACGCTGCCAGTCGAAGCAAAACCTCTTATCATAGCCGCACGTCCATAGTCTGCCCGTAATACCCCCGGCCTTAAGCCCCATTCGCCCTGCGTTCTTGCAGAGTGCCACAATTCTACCTATGGGCTGTGGACTGTACTCGAGGACGATATGAACATGATTCGCCTCTACCGATAGCGCACAAACCTGCTGGCCTCTTGTCCTTGCTTCTTCTATGATGGCCTTTCGCACTATCTCGCGTTGTTCTTCCGACAGGTACACGGCCTCCTGTAATTGAAGTTGCTTGTTGGCGCGCTTCAAGCATTTGTTTGCCGGGTGTATTGCCCCATTTTTGACATATCCGCGTTCATCACCCTGCAGCCACGTCCCATACGTAGTCCAGGTAAGCATATATCCAAGAGTCCTCGCCACAATCACACCTCTATTTAGCCCCCGGTTTTACCGGGGGTTCTTGTCTGGTTTCACCCAGCGTTTCTTTACTATTTGGCATCTCCATCATCGCTCGTCTGCCCCTCATCGCCAATCTGCTCGAGTTGCAGGCCGAGGCGGTCGAGTTTTTTCTGGCCTTCGTCGTATTGGCTGTAGGCGTTTCGCAGGTGTCTGCCGAGCGTGTCCCAGTTTGAGATGAATTCGGCGAAGGAGGAGTTTAGCTTCTTTAGGTTCTGGCGGATTTCGGCGGCCTGTTTTTCAATTTGCAGGCCGTGCAGCCCCATCACCACCGTCATCAAATAGGCGTACAAGAGGCTCGGTGATACGGGTATCACCTTCTTATCGAGCGCGTATTGCAGAATATCGTGCGTTTCGCCGGCGTATTTGACAATCGTCTCGTAATAGACGTTCTCGGCCGGTATATACATTATTGCAAAATCCAGCGTGCCTTCGGCCGGCCGGATATAGGACGAGGCTATCTTGTCGATATGCGCGGTGCAGTCCTTGAAGAACTGCTTGCGAAGCTTGACTCTTTCCTCGTCACTTTCGGCCTTTACCACCTTTTCAAAGCCCGGCAATGGAAACTTGGCGTCGATAGGCACCGAAAAATCGGCTAATTGTATCAGTGCATCGACCATTTTTCCGTCCTTGAAGGTGTGCTGGAGCTTGTATGCATCTTTCGGCAGGATGGTCGCCAGAAGATTCTCGAGCGACCATTCACCCATCTGTCCCCGCAGCTTGGGGCTGCTTAGAATATCCTCCAGCCGTCGCACTTCGCTGCCGATCTGCATCATCTGCTTGTTCGTGCCCTGGAGCTCGCCGATCTGGCTGTACAGCTCGCCGAGCACCTTCTGACTCGATTGCAGGCTCCGGGCCACCGTGTTCTGGC